>CABWZL010000031.1 GCA_902509805.1 uncultured Bacteroidota bacterium | reverse complement strand
TACTGAAAGTAAAAAAATAACACAAAGGAATGGTGTAAAAGAAGATGATTTACTTGTTGTGTCTGGTGATTTAGGTGCAGCATATATGGGTCTTCAAGTTCTTGAAAGAGAAAAAAAAGTATTTGAAGTTAACCCTAATTCTCAGCCTGATTTAAGTAACTACACTTATTGTATTCAAAGGCAGTTAAAACCAGAGGCAAGAATTGATATTGTTGATCTATTAGAGGAACTTAAAGTCACACCAACTTCAATGATTGATATTAGTGATGGCCTCTCTACTGATATAAATCATTTATCTAACTCATCAGGATTTTCTTTTCACATATATGAAGATAAAATACCCATATCAGAAGAGACAAAAAAAGCTTGTGATGAGTTTAAACTTAGCCACTCTGTTGCATATCTTAATGGAGGTGAAGACTATGAGCTTTTGTTTACTGTTTCAAAACGACATGAGAAGAAAATTAATAACTGTGAACAATTGACTATTATTGGTTCATGTGTAAAAAAGAAAGATGATAATTGTATGATAACTAGTCTTGGTCAAAAAATAAATATTAGTAGTTCTGGATGGGATTCTTTTAACCAATAGATTAGCCTAAAGCAACATCTAAGGTCATCATTACTATAAAACCTCCAATAAATCCTAAGGTAGCTATATCTGTATATTTATCTTGTTGTGTTTCGGGAATTACCTCTTCAACCACAACAAATATCATAGCTCCTGCAGCAAAAGCAAGTGCATATGGTAATAAAGGAGTAAAAAATGTTACAGCTAAAGCACCTATAACACCTGCTATTGGCTCAACAATTGCAGATAATTGTCCATACCAAAAACTCTTAAATTTACTAACCCCAGATCTTCTTAATGGCATTGAAACAGCAATTCCTTCAGGAAAATTTTGAAGACCTATTCCAAAAGCTAATACTACAGCTCCAGCTATTGAAGCCTCTGGAATTCCAGCTGCTACTCCGCCAAATAAAACTCCAACAGCAAGTCCTTCAGGTATATTATGAAGTGTTATAGCTAAAGTTAAAAGTGTTGTTCTTCTCCAAGGGGTTTTTATACCCTCAGCTTCTTTAAAATTTATATGAAGGTGAGGCAAGACTTTATCAATTCCAAAAATAAATAATGCACCCAATCCAAAACCAATTGCAGCAGGCATTACTTTGACAAAACCTTCTCCAGCACTCATTTCTATTGCTGGAGATAATAAACTCCAAAAACTTGCAGCTACCATAACTCCACCAGTAAATCCTAACATACCATCTAAAGCCATTCTACTCATTGTTTTAAACAAGAAGACAGTTGATGCTCCAAGAGCTGTAACCCCCCAAGTAAATAAAGTTGCATAAAGAGCCCCTTGTACTGGATTAAGTCCCGAAAAATATTCAATAATTGTATCCATATTTGTATATTGATCTATCTAATCACTTTGCGAAAATACTCAAAAGCCCATTAAAATTTAATGATTTCAAATAATAAATATGATTATATAATTTGTGGTGGTGGTGCATCGGGATTATTACTCTCAAATGCATTAATCTCAGATAGCTCCTTTGATGATAAAAAAATTTTAATAATTGAAAAGGAAGCAAAGGTTGATAATGATAAAACCCTTGGATTTTGGGATAGCAAGGAAAGCATATTAGATGAAGTAGTTTATAAAGAATGGGAATATGCAGAATTTAAAGATTCTGAATTTCATAATTCCTTTCGTTTAAACCCTTTTAAGTATAAGATGATAAAGTCTAGCAAATTTTATTCTCATCTGGGAGAAAAGATTTCAAATGCAGATAATTTTACATATTTAAAAGCACATATTGAGAATATTGATCAAGAAAATAAGATTGTAAAAACAGATAATGGAGTGTTTCAATCTTCAATAATCTTTTCAAGTATTTATGACGACAAAGGAGTAAAATTTAATAAATATCCGCTACTAAAACAACACTTTATTGGATGGACAATTGAAACCAAAGATCAATCTTTTGATGATAATAAAATTACGTTTATGGATTTTAGTGTTGATCAAAAAAATGAGATTAGATTCATGTATATATTGCCTTTTTCAAAAAATAAAGCTTTA
>CABWZL010000030.1 GCA_902509805.1 uncultured Bacteroidota bacterium | reverse complement strand
TTTGTGCTTCATGATTATGATTTGAACCTGGAAACACTTTCAAGTTTCTATATAAATCAGCACCTAACTTGTTTTTTGGAAGCATACCTTTTACAGCTTTCTCAACAAGTTTAATATTGTTTTTTTTGTGAAGTTTGTCAGCAGTTATAATTCTTTGACCTCCAGGGTAACCTGTATGACTAATGTATTGCTTTTGATTCCACTTATCACCTGATAATTCAATCTTTTCAGCGTTAATAACTATGACATTATCACCACAATCAACATGAGGTGTGAAATTAGTTTTATGTTTACCTCTTAAAAGTGTTGCTACAATTGATGCAGTTCTACCTAGAGGTAGTTCAGCAGCATCAACAAGAACCCACTCCTTGTTTACCGTTTTACTATTAGCTGATATAGTTTTATAACTTGTTTTAGTCATATAGATTGAATCTAAGCGTGCAAATGTACAATTATAAAAATTTTTAAAAAAACTTTTTTTTAATTAATGTGCCTCTAACCAGTTTTTTCCAAAATCTAGATCAACTTTTAAGGGTACATCGAGCTTAACGGCAGATTCCATAGTGTTTTTTACAATTCCCTGAACTAATTCCTTTTCTTGACTAAACACATCAAAAACAAGCTCATCATGAACTTGTAGAAGCATTTTTGATTTTAAAGACTGTTTCTTGAACTCATTATGGATTCTAATCATAGCAATCTTAATAATATCTGCTGCACTTCCTTGAATTGGTGCGTTAATGGCATTACGCTCAGCGCCACTTCTTATCATATTATTCTGAGAGTTAATATTTTGAAGATATCTTCTTCTACCCATTATTGTCTCGACATAACCTTTAGTTCTAGCAAAATCAATCTGATTAGACATATAGCTTTTTAAACCAGGATAGTTTTCAAAATAACTTTCAATCATCATTTTTGACTCTGATCTTGTAAGATTTGTTTGTTGACTAAGTCCAAAAGCAGATACTCCATAAATAATACCAAAGTTCACTGTCTTAGCATTACCTCTTTGCTCTCTTGTAACATCATCTGGTTTGATATTATATATTTTTGATGCTGTTATGGTATGAATGTCTTGATTATTAATAAATGCATCAATCATATTTTGATCTTTGCTGATTGAAGCTATTACTCTTAGCTCAATTTGAGAATAGTCTGCAGCCATAAGCTCAAAATCATTATTTCTGGGTATAAATGCTTTTCTAATTTTTTGACCATTCTTGGTTCTTATAGGTATATTTTGAAGATTAGGACTATTACTACTTAAACGACCAGTTGTTGTTACAGTTTGATTAAACTTTGTATGTATTTTATTTGTTCTGACACTTACCTCATTCGGTAAAGATTTTACATAGGTATTTTGAAGTTTATCTAACGATCGCCATTCTAAAATACTTCTTATAATTTCATGATCATCAGCTAAATTAGATAAAACCTCCTCTGAGGTAGAATATTGACCAGTTTTAGTTTTTTTAGGTTTCGATACTAGTTTTAGTTTATCAAATAATACATCACCAAGTTGTTTAGGTGAATTAAGATTAAATTCTTCTCCGGATTGATTATAAATATCATTTTTTAGTTTATCTAGATCCTTTTCAAATTCTTGCTCTAGTTTATTTAAATACAAAGAGTCTATATTAATACCCTCTTTTTCCATATCAGATAGGACATTTATAATAGGAGTCTCAATTTCACGAAAAATATTTTTAACACCATTTGACTCTAGTTCTTTATCAAAAATATATTTTAATTGAAGGGATAAATCTGCATCTTCTGATGCATAATTAGTTACTTCATCTATTGGTATATCCCTCATTGATTTTTGATTCTTACCTTTTTTACCAATCAGAGATTCAATAGAAATAGGCGAATAATTTAGATACGATTCTGAAAGAGTATCTAAATTATGCCTCATATCAGGATTTATTAAATAATGAGCCACCATAGTATCATATATAGGTTCAGACACAACTATATCATATTTGTATAAAACTTTAATGTCAAATTTTATATTATGCCCAACTTTAATAATCTCTTGGCTATTGAAGAATGGTTTTAAAATATTAAAATATTCTAACTGAATTGTCTTGTCTTTTTTAATAGGGACATAAAAACCTTTGTTGCTCTCCCAAGAGAATGATATACCAACAACTTCTGTTTCTAAGGAATTTAAACCTTCTGTTTCTGTATCAAAAGCTA
>CABWZL010000029.1 GCA_902509805.1 uncultured Bacteroidota bacterium | reverse complement strand
AAAATAAAGGTCTATCCATCATATATGATTCCACATTACTACCTATTTCAGTTAACATACTGTCATTATCATGATATTTAATAGATGAATCAATTGATTCAGCAACAAAGTCCATATCAGTCTCCAATAAACCTCTAGTTGTAATAGCTGGTGTTCCTATTCTAATTCCACTTGTAACAAAAGGAGATTGATCATCAAAAGGAACCATATTTTTATTAACAGTGATTTTAGATAATCCCAATACTCTTTCAGCGTCTTTACCAGTTATACTTTTATTCCTTAAGTCAATTAGTAATAAATGATTATCAGTTCCACCTGAAACAATGTTATAGCCAAGATCGGAAAGGATTTTAGATAGTTTTTTTGCATTAACTATTACTTGACTGATGTATTTTTCAAAAAGTGGATCTAAAGCTTCTCCAAAAGCAATTGCTTTAGCCGCAATAACATGTTCCAAGGGACCACCCTGATTACCAGGAAAAATAGCTGAATCAAGAAGAGAAGACATCTTTTTTAGGTTTCCATTTTTCAATTTGAGTCCAAATGGATTATCAAAATCTTTACCCATCATCATTATGCCTCCTCTAGGACCTCTTAATGTTTTGTGAGTAGTTGAAGTTATAACATGACAATGAGGAACAGGATCACTTAAAAAACCCTTAGCAATGAGACCAGAAGGATGAGCGATATCTGCATGAAGAAAAGCTCCAACTTCATCAGCAATTTCTCTAAATTTTTTAAAATTTATATCTCTAGAATACGCAGAAGCTCCGACAATTAAAAGCTTTGGCTTAACTTCTTTTGCTCTTTGAAGTATTTCATCATAATCAAAAATTCCTTCCTTAGTTACTCCATAAAAATTTGAATTGTAAATCTTTCCAGAAAAATTAACATTAGATCCGTGGGTTAGATGACCTCCATGTGATAAGTCTAATCCAAGAATTTTTTCACCAGGCTTTAAAAAAGCATCAAATACAGCAGTATTTGCTTGAGATCCAGAATGAGGCTGAACATTGGCATATTCAACATTGAATAAACTTTTAAGTCTATCAATAGCAATAGTTTCTATTTTATCTACTACTTCACACCCTCCATAATATCTTTTACCAGGATATCCCTCAGCATACTTATTTGTTAGTATTGAGCCAGTTGCCTTCATTACATTTTCACTTGTAAAGTTTTCTGAAGCAATTAGTTCTAGACCACCTAACTGTCTTTTTTTCTCTTCATTTATTAAATTGAATATTTGTTCTTGTTTATTCATTAGAGGGTATTAAGGTGCTAAATTAATAAAATAGATACTCTAGTTTATTTGTTTTCTATTATATAAATCAACTAGTTATAAACAATTCCTATAGTTAAATCTTAGACTAAATTAAATCCATATTCATAAAATATAAATCATCATTATTTGGCCAATATTCTTTCTTTATATATTGAATTTTAAAATCTAATTTTTCATAAAATTTATATGTAAGATTGGAAGTTTCAAGCTCAATAACATTTAACTGATTATCTCTTTTCAAAATATCTACACAATAATTAACTAGTTTTTTTCCTAAACCGGTACCATGATGATTAGAGTCTACAAAAACCCAGCATATTCTTGCAGTTTGTATATTTTCATAAGCATAGCCTGATGCTCCTAGTATTTCACCTTCAGATTCAATAATAAAATATGATTCAATATTATTTGAGTTAAAATACTTTTTGAAGTCAACCAATTCTTCTTCATGAAAATATTTTGGAATATTTAAAGTAAATATTCTTACTAAATAATTTAAATCTGAAGGCTGAGCTTTTCTTATCACTTCCATTTAATAAATATATAACAATGATTAAAAAACGAAAAGAATATTCATAACTTGAAATTAATTAAGACTTTCCCCACATCATATCCTCAAGCAAATCTATTCTTATGTCTGTAAATGCACTTAAATCATCAATCATTGCATCAATTTCTTCTGGTTCGTAAACTCCTAAATACTTCATTACATCTTCTGGTTCTTTTGATGTAATTAATATATTAAGAAATGCTGCCCAAGTAGTACCTTTTTCATCAAACGGAATCACTTCATTAAATTTCTGTTTTATCCTAATATTTATGTCTTTCATAAAAACAAAATTATAAAAAAGACAAAGAGAGAAATAATTGCAACAGAACTTAATCAAATTTGTAATTTTGTATCATGAGTAGTTCAGTTAATATAAATAATAAAAAAGCAAAATATGATTATTCATTATTGGATAAGTATACTTGTGGAATAGTTCTAACTGGAAATGAAATTAA
>CABWZL010000028.1 GCA_902509805.1 uncultured Bacteroidota bacterium | reverse complement strand
TATCTTTAACCTCATCAATCCCCCATATTTCCATACTATTCCCCATTCTAGCAGGTTTGCATAAAAAGATATTATCTGACACTAATTGTGCAAAATCCTTGTCTGGAGTTACCATGAAAACTTTAAAATTATTGCTTTCTGCATCTTTTGCGACTGTACCAATTACATCATCTGCCTCATATCCTTCCTTTTCTAAGATTGGAATTTTCATTGCAGTCAGAATATCTTTAATATATGGTATTGCAAGAATTATTGGCTCAGGAGTTTTATCTCTATTGCTTTTATATTCAGTAAACATTTCAGATCTAGTAACCGAACCACCTTTATCAAAGGCAACTGCAAGATAATCTGGATTTTGAGTTCTTATAATCTCCAATAATGAGTTCATAAACCCTAATATTGCTGAAGTATCTGTGCCTTTAGAGTTAATTCTTGGATTTTTAATAAAGGCATAATATCCTCTGTAAATCAAAGCATATGCATCAAGAAGAAAAAGCTTTTTTGAACCTTCCATTAAATTTTATGAAAAAATTTATTTCCAATATACGAAGATATATTCCGTATTTGAAATGCAGCTATTTTGTAATTTAGCAAAATGGAAAAAGATCATAATTATTTCATGAAGAAAGCATTTGAAGAAGCTAAGTATGCTTTCTATAAAAATGAGGTGCCTGTTGGATGTGTTATAGTCAACAACAATGATATAATTTCTAGATCATCAAATATGGTTGAACTTTTAAATGATTCAACAGCTCATGCAGAATTAATAGCTATTACATCTGCACAAAACTCCTTAAATAGTAAAAATCTTGACAATTGTATATTGTATACTACCCTAGAGCCTTGTTTAATGTGTTATGGAGCAATTTATTGGTCAAAGATCAATACAATTGTTTATGCAGCCTCTGACAAAAAAAGAGGTTTTTCTAGATACTCTGTGGAAATGGACAGGAAAATAAATATTATTAATGGTTTTATGGAAAAAGAATCCAAAGAACTGTTAGACAGTTTCTTTAAGAAAATTAGAGGTTAGTGTTTTTAGAATTTTCTTTCATTTTTTTTAAATTTTCTTCACTAAGTGTATAGTCTTTTAATTTTTTACCTTTCCATCTTTGAGCTAAAAATAGGGGCATAAAAACTAATGTTCCCACTAATACAGAAATACCTATAATTATATCACCAATTCTATCATCTATTATTTCCTTTGAGAAAATTCCAAAAAAAACGCCTATAAAAACTAGGTATGATAATATTTTAGTAAAAATTTTCAAATAGATTAATTTGATAAATCTCTTAATTGTTCTTTAGTTAATTTTGACGGGGCATCAATCATCAGATCCTTTCCACTATTATTTTTTGGAAAGGCAATAAAGTCTCTTATTACATCTTTTCCTTTTAATACAGCAGCAAGTCTGTCAAGACCAAAAGCAATTCCACCATGAGGAGGAGCTCCATATTTAAGAGCTTCGATTAAAAACCCAAATTGACTTGTATACTCTTCTTTATCCATACCAAGTAATTCAAACACCTTCATCTGAGTGTCAAAATCGTGTATCCTTATTGAACCACCTCCTATTTCATTCCCATTAAGAACTAAGTCATAAGCATTAGCAATAACTTCTCCAGGATTTGATTCAAGTAAATCAATAAACTCTGGTTTGGGAGAGGTGAAAGGATGATGCATTGAAAAGAATCTTTTTTCTTCTTCATCCCACTCAAAAAGTGGAAAATCTGTTATCCAAAGTGGACACATTTTATCATGATCAATAAGATTAAATCTTATAGCAAGCTCAACTCTTAAGGAGCCTATTTGTTGAAGTGTATTTTTTTTATCACCCGACATAATAAATATAATATCTCCTGGTTTTGATGACACTTTATCTAATATATGTTTTAAATCTTCTTCACTAAAAAATTTATCGAAAGAGGATTTAATTGAAGAATCAGTATTATGTTTAATCCACAAAAGACCTGTAGCACCAATCTGAGGTCTTTTAACCCAATCAGTGATATTATCTATTTCTTTTCTCGTTATTTCAGATTTATCTTCAATTATAATACAAGATGTAAAATCATTATTGTCAAAAATTTGAAAGCCTTTACCTTTCACTTCATTAGATATTTCGTTAATCTTTAATCCATATCTTAGATCAGGTTTATCAATACCGTAATTTTCAATAGCAAATTCATAAGTCATTCTTTCAAAACTGATATCAGTCTTATTTAAGAATTTTGAAAATAATCTGGACATTAAACCTTCGAACTGTTTAAATATGTCTTCTTGATTTACAAAAGATAATTCACAATCAATTTGAGTAAACTCGGGTTGTCTATCTGCTCTCAAATCTTCATCTCTAAAACACTTAACAATTTGATAGTATTTATCAATTCCACCAACCATTAATAATTGTTTGAATATTTGAGGAGATTGAGGTAAAGCATAATAATGATCTGGATTAAGTCTACTAGGAACTATAAAATCCCTTGCACCTTCTGGAGTTGATTTAATCAAATAAGGAGTTTCAACATCAATAAAACTATTTTCAGAAAGATAATTTCTTACCTCTAGAGATAATTTATGTCTGAAAATTAAATTTTCTTTTACAGGCTCTCTTCTAATATCAAGATACCTATATTTCATTCTTAATTCCTCTCCGCCATCTGATTCATTTTCAATTGTAAAAGGAGGGGTTAATGATTTATTTAAAATATTTAAACTAGAAACAAGAATTTCTATTTCCCCAGTTTTAATTTTTTCATTAATACTTTTTCTTTCAATTACAGTACCCTCAATCTCAATTACAAATTCTCTACCTAGTTTCGAAGCATTAGAAAA
>CABWZL010000027.1 GCA_902509805.1 uncultured Bacteroidota bacterium | reverse complement strand
ACAGGGTCTCTTCCTCTAATAGGGTCCGCAGTGTATATGACTCCATATTCTAGACTAAATAATAAAAAGATTTGGGAGCAAAATATTAAGCAAAGAGATTGGAAGTATCAAACTCCGATCGATATTTTAATTAAAGCATCTAATGGTGCATCTGATTTTGGAAATTGCTTTGGTCAACCACTTATTGTTGGATCCCTTTTAACTTTTGAACATGAAGAAAATAATATATTAAATTCTTATGATAAAGTAATAATGCTTGCAGGAGGTGTTGGTTATGGAGAACAAAAACAGGCTTTTAAAGAATCTCCAAAAAAGGGAGATATTATAGTGTTACTTGGAGGTGATAATTATAGAATTGGTATGGGAGGAGCCTCTGTTTCGTCAACTGATACAGGAAGTTATAATAATGCAATCGAACTTAATGCTGTTCAAAGATCAAATCCTGAAATGCAAAAAAGAGTTACTAACACTATTAGGTCTTTATTTGAAATGGATGAAAATCCAATAGTTTCTATTCACGATCATGGTGCTGGAGGTCATTTAAATTGTTTTTCAGAATTGGTAGAAGATATTGGAGGTGAAATTTATTTAGATTCATTACCAATTGGTGATCCTTCTTTATCTTTTAAAGAGATTATAGGAAATGAGTCTCAAGAAAGAATTGGGTTAATAATTAAGGAAAAAGATTATGATTTGGTAAAAAGGATTGCTGATAGAGAACGATCTCCTATATATAAAGTTGGTAAGGTAACAGGGGATAAAAAGTTTAAAGTAATTGATAAAAAAAATAATATTGAGACCATAAATCTTGATTTAGATAGCCTATTTGGAGATGCACCAAAAAAAATCATAACAGATATTACTAAAACATCTATTTTTAGTGATTTAGAATATGATACGAGTAAGGTTTATGAGTATGTTGAAAACGTCTTAATGCTTGAAGCAGTAGCATGTAAAGACTGGCTAACAAATAAAGTTGATAGATGTGTGACTGGTCGTGTAGCACAACAACAAACTGTTGGCGAAATTCAAATACCACTTGCTAACTGTGGAGTTGTTTCATTAGATTATAATACCTATACTGGAATTGCCTCATCAATTGGACACTCACCAGTTTCAGGTCTAATTGATCCAAGCATAGGAAGTATCAATTCAATTGGAGAGTCTTTAACTAATATTATATGGGCGCCTCTCGAAAATGGAATTAAATCAGTATCACTTTCAGCTAACTGGATGTGGCCATGTGGAAATGAAGGTGAGGACTCAAGACTATACAAAGCTGTTCAAGCCTGCTCAGAATTTGCTATAGATTTAGGAATAAATATTCCTACAGGAAAAGATTCATTATCAATGGTTCAAAAATATGATGGTTTAAAAGTTAAATCTCCTGGGACAGTTATTATTTCAGCATCTGGTCATTGTAATGACATTAGAAAGATTGTTAAACCTGTTTTAGATAAAAATTCAGGTGATTTGTATTACATTAATTTATCATTTGATGGATATAAATTAGGAGGTTCATCTTTTGCTCAGACACTAAATAAAATTGGATCAGATTCACCAGAGATAAAAAATCCTTTCAAGTTTAAAGAATCATTTAATTTAGTTCAAAACCTTATTTATAAAAACAATATTCTATCTGGTCATGATATATCTTCTGGTGGCTTAATCACTTGTTTGCTTGAGATGTGTTTTAGTTCAAATAATATTGGTTTAGACATCGATCTATCAAACTTAGGCTGTAGTGACTCTTCTAAATTAATATTTTCAGAAAATTCAGGAATTATTATTCAGTCAAATAAAGACTTAGAGAAAGAATTTTCATTCATAGATGTTAATTGTTTTAGAATAGGGAATACTAATAATAAAGGTGTTTTAAATATTAAGAATTTTGAAAATAACTTTTCATTTAACATAAATAAGTATAGAGATATATGGTATTCTACCTCAAAAGATTTCGATTTAAAGCAGACAAAAAACAATAAAGCAATCGAGAGGTTTAATAATTATAAAAATCAGCCTCTTGAATATATATTCCCTGATGGCTTTAACGGTAACAATACTTCTGATAATTCAAATAAAAAGATAAAAGCAGCTATAATTAGAGAAAAAGGTAGCAATTCAGAAAGAGAAATGGCTTACATGATATCATTAGCTGGATTTGATGTAAAAGATATTCATATGACTGATATAATTTCTGGTGAAGAGAATCTTGAAGATATTAATTTATTAGTTGCAGTGGGAGGGTTTTCAAATTCTGATGTTCTTGGGTCAGCTAAAGGTTGGGCAGGATCTTTCCTTCATAATCCAATTGCTAAAAAATCTATAAATAATTTCTTTGAAAGAGATGATACTCTGTCTTTAGGAGTTTGTAATGGCTGTCAACTATTTATTGAATTAGGACTTATCAATAATAACCACACTGAAAAGCCAAAAATGATTCATAATGATTCTCAAAAATTTGAGTGTGTTTTTTCAACAGTCAATATTGAGAAGTCGCCCTCTGTAATGTTAAAAAATCTAGAAGGAAGTCGATTAGGTGTTTGGTCAGCTCATGGTGAAGGTAAGTTTGTATTACCATACAAAGAAAAAGAATACTCTATTCCTGGAAAGTATTCATATGATTCATACCCTGCAAATCCTAATGGATCAAATTTTAATGCTGCTATGCTTGTTTCAGATGACGGAAGACACCTTGTGATGATGCCTCATATTGAGAGATCATTACATCCTCATAATTGGGCGTACTATCCTAAAGATAGAAATGATAAATATACACCTTGGGTAAAGGTTTTTAATAATAGTTATGAATGGTTAATAAGTAAAATCTATAAATAATCTCTAACAAATTATTTTTATCTAACTAGACATAGTTTATTAAATATCGCAAAAAACTTATAATCAATTACTTATTTAGAATAAAACAATTTGAGCATTGTAGATGTTTTCAATATTAAAAAAGTCTAATTTTTAAAAAAACGAAATTTATTTCAAATAAAAAATATGCCTACAGACAATAAAACTATATTAAAAGGTGGAGAATTTCTTCTCAAAGAAACTTTATCTAATGATATTTTTACTCCCGAAGATTTTTCAGAAGAACAATTAATGATGAAA
>CABWZL010000026.1 GCA_902509805.1 uncultured Bacteroidota bacterium | reverse complement strand
TTAACAACAACTACTGACGTTGATAATTTTCCAGGTTATCCTAAAGGAATAGATGGACCAACCATGATGAATGAATTAAAGGAACAAGCAGAAAGGTTTGGAACGGAAGTTAAAATTGATTTTATATCAAAAGTTGATTTTTCCAAAGAAAAGGGAGGTGTGCATAAGCTCTATACTCAAAATGGAGATGAAATTCAATCCAAAACAGTTATAATTAGTACAGGAGCTTCTGCAAAATATCTTGGTCTAGAAAGTGAGCAAAGGTTAATAGGTGGAGGAGTTTCAGCTTGTGCAGTTTGTGATGGTTTTTTCTACAAAAACCAAGATGTAGCTATAGTTGGAGGAGGAGATACAGCAATAGAAGAAGCAACATATTTAGCGAAAATATGTAGTAATGTTACTATGTTAGTCAGGAAAGATCACTTTAGAGCTTCAAAAGCTATGCAAAACAGATTAGCAAATTTTGATAACATCAATGTTTTATTTAATCATGAGATAGATGAGGTTATTGGGAATAGTGTTGTCGAAGGCATTAAGATTACAAATAATCTTAATGACAAAGTTTCAGATATAAAAATTACAGGTTTATTTATTGCTATTGGCCATTCTCCAAATACTGATATATTTAAAGGAACTGTTGATATGGATGATAGTGGCTATATTTTAACAGATAAAATTTCTACAAAAACAAATATACCTGGAGTCTTTGCAGCAGGTGATGTTCAAGACAAGGATTATCGTCAAGCAATTACTGCTGCAGGTACTGGTTGTATGGCAGCACTTGATGCTGAGAGGTATTTACAAGAAGTTTAGACTCGCTTAGTTGCCTTTAACCATCTAATAGGTATATTGTCATTAAGAGCATCTAAATAATCACTTTCTAGACATGGCAGGTAAGAAGAAGATTTATTCTTTGATGTATCAATTAACGTCCACCATTTTTCTGAAATCTTACTTTTATAAAAAATAATGTCTCTTCCTGAAGTTTGGACAATGTATTTATTAAAAGTTTGTGCATCATCAAAATTGGATTCAATAATTCTTTTATCTACTCCATCTAAAAAATACCATATTATTTCAGAATATAATTTACTTGAAACCTTATTATTACTTAGCTCAAATAAGCCTAAAAAATTAGTTTTATTACTTTGACCTGCATATTTTGATAAAATACATGCTAATCGAGGGTCAATTCCATTTGGGCTACCCTGAGTTTGATCGAAAGATGCAGAAAACGATAAAGATTTCATATCAAATCCTACAATATTAGAATTTCTCATTATTGGCTCTGCCTTCATGTTGTTCTCTGATATTTCTCCTAGAGAGATATATTCAAAAAATAATTTTTCCATTAGCTGAAGCTCATCATGGGAACATAAATGTCTTTGATATCCAATATTAGTGAAGTCATTTAAACTATTTGAATCATCAACTATAATTTTATTCATATAAGTTCTTCCTGATACTAATTCAGATTCCTGATAGAGGTCAAATTGATTGTCGATTGAAACTATATTAATCTTATCGGTATATGAGTCAAAAGATTTAAAAATAGGGTATATCAAGTCATTGCTTCCTCCTATTATTACTAATATTATTTTTTTTGATAATAACTCTTTACATATATCATATAGTGCATGATAAGTGTCATCAACAGTATTTCCATTAGGAAGGTTTCCTAAATCAGATATCGATAATTTCCAATTACTAAATTTTAACTTATAAAACTCCTTTCTAAGAGAATTTAAATCCTGTGGAGCAGATTGAAAAAAAGAATTTCTACACTCATTAACACCTATAACACAAACATTTACAGACTCTAAATTAGGAAGACCAAGTGATGATGTGTGAATATCTAGTTGTTTAAATATAGAGCCCTGCAAATAATTTTCATTTAACTCATTTATTAAGCTATCTGAAACAGGTTTGAGTAGGTCAAGACTCATTTTTTCTTTTTAGGATTTAGATATTTTTGTGCAATTTCTAATGTAATTGTTTTAGGATCAATCTCTTTTGGGATTTCTACTTTCTTTTTTCCTTTAGAAATAATAGACCTGCCCCATCTTCCCTTTTCAATTTGTGCATCAGACATTTGAGAAGAAATTGTTCTTTTCCAAATTAATTCATATAATCTTTGTTGATCATAATCAGAGGTAATCTCCTCAACATTAATATCTGTTGGCCTAACAGCTTCGTGTGCTTCTTGAGCAGATTTGTTTTTATTTTTGTAATTCCTAATATTAACATATTCATTTCCATACTTAGTTTCTATCTTTTCAACAATTGAAGATTTCGCATCATTTGAAAGAGTAACACTATCAGTTCGCATATAAGTTATGAGCCCTGCTTCATATAATTTTTGTGCAGTAGACATTGTTCTAGTTACACCGAAGCCCAGCTTTCTTGAAGCTTCTTGTTGAAGAGTAGAGGTTGTAAAAGGTGGAGTCGGAGATTTTTTTCCGGGTTTTTGATCTGTACTCAATGTTGATGAAAAACTAAATTTATTAAACATATCTTCAAAAGAATCTTTTTCTAGACCACCTTCTAGATTTACTGAGGCCTCATTAGTTAAGAAACTTGAAGAACTTGGAATTGGAAGACCAGCTACATATGCAACTACTATTTCAACAATTCAAAACAGGGGATATATAGCAAAAGGAGCTAATGAGGGAGTAGAAAGGAAATATAATTTCATTGAATTCAAACAAGATGGTATTAATGAGAGTATACTAATAGAAAAAACAGGTTCTAATAAAGGAAAATTAGTTCCTATTAGTCTAACGGATACTGATTGAACTCTACCAGCTGAAAGACCAGCCTTAACTTTTCTCCATAAAACAGGTGATCAGAATTGGACAGATATTATAAAACAATTTTATGGAGGTTTTCATGAAAATGTAAATGAAGTTAGAGATAATGCAGAGAGACAATCTGGAGAAAAAGTTTTGGGCTCAGATCCTGCTTCAGGAAGAGTTGTAAAAGTTAGGTTAGGAAAATTTGGACCAATTGCTCAAATTGGTACAATAGATGAAGAAGAAAAGCCTGTTTTTGCAAGTTTAACTAAAGACCAACAACTAGACACTATAAGTCTTGAAGAAGCTTTAGAGTTATTTAAGTTCCCTAAAGAAATTGGAAATTATAAAGATGAAATTGTAACTGTTAATAATGGCAGGTATGGTCCTTATATTAAATTTTCAACTAAGTCTATTTCAATT
>CABWZL010000025.1 GCA_902509805.1 uncultured Bacteroidota bacterium | reverse complement strand
GTGAAAAGCTTGCCGTATCATGCTGGTTTGGATAAAAAAATTAGAGAAGATAATCAGGACAGATTTCTAAAAGATGATTGTGATGTTATAGTTGCAACAATTGCATTTGGAATGGGAATTGATAAACCTGATGTTAGATATGTAATCCATCATAATGTTCCCAAAAGTATTGAGGGTTATTATCAAGAAACAGGAAGAGCTGGAAGAGACGGTGGTAAAGGACATTGTTTAATGTATTACTCATATCAAGATGTTGAAAAATTAGAAAAGTTGCTTTCAAAGAAAAAATCATCCGAGAGAAACATAGGGATTATGTTATTAAAGGAAGTCTCAAACTTTGCTGAATCATCAATTTCTAGGAGAAAATATTTGCTTAGTTATTTTGGTGAAAAATATGATCCAACAATCTATAATGACAATGAAATGGATGATAATTCAAGACATCCAAAAGATAAAATTAATGTAAAAAATCAATTGATAACATTGATTAAAAATCATTTTTCTGATAATAAAAAAGTCTTTATTAGAGATGTTGTAAAAAAGTTACCACTATCAGTTGAAGATAAAATTGATGAAAGATTTTGGAAAACTTTACTAACATATTCTATTGTTGAAGGAATACTTGAAAAAGACATCAATGATTTAGGGTCAGTAAAAATTTCTAAAATAGGGAAACAATATATTTCAAATCCTACAGACTTTTATATTTCTAGAGATAATGATTTTAGTAAATTTCTGAAGAAAAAACAAGAACTAGCTAAAGTTTCATTAGTGGATATTGAGCTTATGAAAAAATTAATTTTACTTAGAAAGGATATTGCTAAAAAGAAATCTCTTCCACCATATGCAATTCTTCAAGAATTTTCTCTTGAAGATATGACTTATAAGTATCCAACCTCATTAGATGAATTTAAAAATATAAATGGAGTAGGTGAGGGTAAGGTTGTGAAATTTGGGAATCAATTTATCAAGCTTATAAAAGAATATATTGAAGAAAATGGTATTGTAAAATCTGATGAATTAGTTTTAAGAACCTCAGGATCTAAGTCCTCAAAAAAACTTTCACTTATTCAAAATGTAGATAAAAAAATACCTCTAGATGAGATAAGTGAATCAAGAGGTGTAGAATTTGATATATTGTTATTAGAATTAGAAAGTATCGTTTTTTCGGGTACTAAGCTTGATATTGATTATTATGTTGATGATATTTTGGATGAAGATCAACAAGAGGAATTACACGAATATTTTCTTGAAAGTGAAAGTGAAGATATATCAATTGCACTCGAAGAATTCGAAGGAGATTATGATGAGGAAGAACTTAGAATTTATAGAATCAAATTTCTAAATGACGTCTCAAATTAACTACATTATATTTGAGTGAAACAACATATTTAATAGAATTCTATTGGTTCCAAACCAAAAAGCTCTAAAATTAGTGTTATCAGTCATTAATAAAATTTTTCCTTTACCTCTTCTTATAACTTTGAATGGTGTAGATTTCTTTAGTAGTGATAAATTCTCTTCGGAAATATATCCACTCATCAATGGATTAGAAGAGTAAATTATAGGATTATTAAAGCTCTGATTGCTCTTAGTCATATAAACATTAGAGTTTCTAAATAATGGTAAAGAATTAGTCTCAATTCCATAATTAATAGGGTGACTCTTATCAATTATTGAATTAAAAATTGCCCCACCTGTTTGTTGTGCTCCATAAAAGTTTTGTCTGTCGGAAAAAGAAACATTAGATGCATTTATCTCATTTGTGTGAAAGTCTATTTCAGAAATATTATTTGACACCCATTTTACAGAATTCCTATATGCAATTAAATTACCTCCATTATCAATATAATTTTTAATTTTATCAACATTGATGCTTACTCCACCTGACTGGTATTGGGAACCTGCACTGTAATCTGGAAGAATAATATGAGAATATCTACTAAAGTCAATATAGTTTAAATCTCCCACATCTAATTTTGAAATTGGGATCTCATATCTAGTGTCTAATAAATGCCATATTTCTCCTGCATCATAACTCCTTACACCTTCACCTACAATAAGTCCAATTCTAGGCTCCTTAACTATTTTAAAATAATCTGATCCTAAATCTATACCTTCTGTTGAACCAGTTGACTGTGATCTAACATTTATTCCTGTTTCAGAGGAGATATCAACTAATAAATTAAATATTTCGTCAGAATTTAGGGATTGATTTTGAACAGATACTAAATATGTGCCAAAGTCAAAATTTTCTCCATTAACAGCAAATTTTCTTGTAGCAGTCTTTACTCTTAATCCATTTTTTATCAGTTTATAAACAGCAGCTTGAGCATAATAATCATGTGGCTCAAATATATATGCATAATCTGATTTGCTGTCTACACTTCCATTTACTCTTTTTAAATTTTCTACTTCGTTAGATTTTATTCCAAGTTTACCTGTCTTATTTAATCTGTTTGTTTTATCATAATTCACATTAAAAGCTAATGGAAAGGTCCATGCTGATACATCATAAAAAAGACTATCCTTAAAGGTTGTTTGAGTATCGAACATAGCTCTTATCAAAGTTCTTTTAGGTTGATTAAGAGGGACTATGTAACTATTATCTTTTGAGTATTTTGTACCGTTAACCTCAACATCTTGAGATAGAGAATTAAATTTAATTTTGTGACTATCTAAAACTTCAGCAAGATGATATACAGTTGATTTATCTTTTTGCTTACCAAAAATAATACTTTCATACTTTGAAGCAGGATCTATCTGGTTATCATAAAAATCTTTCATATAGTCAAGTAGTCTGACTCTCATGTTTTGAGCAGCTGTTAAAGTTGAAAAAGCAGCTGTTAATTGATTCCTAATTGTAAAAGGAAATGTCAAAATTCCATTAACACTTTCTTGAATATGTCCTCTAGAGCTACCCTGTTCAAATAATATTCCAATACTTCCATTTGCATCTGGGTAAGTAGATGCTTTTCCAAAGAAAAAATCATCATAATCTTCTTCTGAATAGTAAAGAGATCCAATTTTATTTAAAGCATCCTCATGATAAGTACCTATCTCTTTTGTAAGAGCTTGATTTAAATCTGAGATTAATGGATTCTTTCTTTCTGGAACACCTGGTTGAAAAAAGAAAGATGAGTTTGTTCCCATCTCATGATGATCAGTAAGAATGTTAGGAAGCCAACTTGTAAATGTCTCAACTTTAGCATTAGTTTCAGGTAACTGATTTGGAAGCATATCTCTATTTAGGTCAAACCAGTAGTGGTTAGTTCTTCCTCTAGGCCAGTATTGATTATATTCTCTATCGCTAGGATCGGGATTCAAACTTTGGTTTTTATTCATATTAGCCCATTGTGAAAATCTTTGAAGACCATCTGGGTTGAAACTTGGATCTAATAAAATTATAGTATTATCCAGGAGTTCATTTGTCTCATCAGAATCACTTGCGGTAAGATGATACATTAATAGTAAGCTAGCATTTGAACCACTTGGTTCATCTCCGTGAACAGAAAAACCTTGATAAACAACTATTGGCATGTTAGAAGTATCTATATCTATATTTTTTGAATCGGATAGTCTAAGATGTTGTTGTCTAATTTCTTCTAAATTAGAATGGTTAGATTCACTTGTTATTATCATTAACCATGAAGTTCTATTCTCATATGTTTTACCACTTGGTCTTTCTACTAATTTTACTCTTTTTGAAGTTTTAGAGAGTTCTTGTACATAATGACTTAATTTATCATGACTGACATGTAATTCTCCAACCTGGTGACCAATTACACTTTCAGGAGTGGGTATAGAAGTATTATAATTTGTAGTGTCATTTAAATAATAGTCAAGCTGAACTTGAGCATTCAAACAGAATAATGGGGCAAGTATAAAAAATAGTTTTTTCATAGTAAGGTTTAATTTAATATTTATTGATCATCATCTTCAAAATCAACATCAGCAAAATCTTTTTCTTCTTCAACAATTTCCTCTTTAATAGTCTCTTCTTTTACATTTTGAGGATCAGAATTTTCTTTCTTCTCTTTCTTTGATTCAAAATCTTTATCATGTTTTTCACTAATTACTTCAGCACCTTTGTTTTCAATTATATAGTCACAAGTCTCTTTTAACGAGGAATTAAATTCAGCAAAGTCTTCTTTGTATAGGTATATTTTATGTTTCTTGTAGTAAAACGTACCATCTTCATTAGTAAATTTTTTACTTTCAGTGATTGTTAAATAATAATCTCCAGCTTTTGTTTCTCTTACATCAAAAA
>CABWZL010000024.1 GCA_902509805.1 uncultured Bacteroidota bacterium | reverse complement strand
GTTCGTCAGATTCTGAGTTTGTAGCTTGATTGAAGTTTGCATATTTACTTCTAAATTTATCTACCCTACCAGCTGTATCTACAAGTTTAGATTTACCAGTGTAATAAGGATGAGATGTTCTAGAAATTTCTAGCTTAAAAAGAGGATATTCAACACCGTCTATCTTTGTAGTTTCCTTTGTATCAACAGTAGACTTTGTAATAAATATATCGTTGTTAGACATGTCTTTAAATGCTACTAATCTATAGTTTTCAGGATGTGTATTACTCTTCATAATTTTAAAGTGAGTGCAAATTTAAAATTTTTTTCATATATCCTGTCATTATATTTGCTTAATTTTACTTGAATCATCTTAATACAAACAAAATGTTAGAATCTAAAGGTACCATTAAGTCTACTGTGTTAAACTACGGAATAATTATGGGTGGACTATCTGTTGCATTTACATTAATGTTATTTATAATGGACATGCACTATCAAAACTCTTCAATCCAACAGTGGACAGGGCTTTTAATAATGGCTGGTTCAATAGTTTTTGGACAAATTGCATATAAACAAGCAAATGAAGGATTTATAAGCCTAGGAGAAGGAATGAAGATTGGTATTGGAATAGTAGCTCTTGGATCAACAATAGGTATTCTATATGGTTTATTTCAAGGTTATGTTTTAGATCCAGAGACTATGACTAAGGCAATGGATTATGCAATAAATCAAGCAATTGATCAAAACCCAGAACTTACTGATGAAATGATAGAAGCGATCGAAGGTGCTTTTGAGTTTTTTGCTAACCCATTTCTATCATCTGCAATTGGACTAACTGTTTCTCTATTTTTTGGAGGACTTATTTCATTACTTACTGGATTAGCTGTAAAGAAAAATAGACAAGCGTAGTAATTTCAATGGATGTTTCAATAATTATACCCCTATTAAATGAATCAGATTCCTTAAGAGAACTAAATTCATGGATCTCTAAATCATTAAAAAATAGAGGTCTACAATACGAAGTCATCTATATTGATGATGGAAGTAATGACTCATCATGGGCAATAATTGAAGAGATTGCCAAGAGTAATAAAAATGTTAAAGGAATTTCATTTACTAGAAATTATGGTAAATCACAAGCTTTAAGGGTCGGATTCTCAGAGGCTACAGGAAAGCATGTAGCTACCCTAGATGCAGACCTTCAAGATTCTCCTGAAGAGATTCCTGTTATGATAGATAAACTTATCAAATCTAATCTTGATATGATTTCTGGTTGGAAAAAGAAAAGGTATGATTCATTTTTTTTAAAAAGACTTCCTTCCTCGTTATTTAATTTTGTTGCAAGACTCTTTTCTGGAATCAAACTCAATGATTTTAATTGTGGAATTAAAGTATATAAAAAAGAAGTTATAAAATCTATCAACTTATACGGTGATATGCATAGATTTATTCCAATACTTGCAAAAAACGAAGGGTATGATAAGATTGGTGAGCATATAGTAAAGCATCAGCCTAGAAAATATGGAAAAAGTAAATTTGGAAATGAAAGATTCATTAGAGGTTTTTTAGATATAATAACACTCTGGTTCACAAATAGATTTGGAAGAAGACCTATGCATTTTTTTGGATCACTAGGAACTTTGATGATTTTTGTTGGTATTTTATTTACTATTTATTTAGGCTATAATAAACTGTTTATAGACACCACCTCTAGGCTAATCACAACTAGACCTGAATTCTATATAGCATTAATTACGATGGTTCTGGGAACACAATTCTTTATTGCTGGATTTATTGCTGAAATAATTATTAAGTTTAATTTAAACAAGAATAATTATTCAATAAAAAATAAGACTTTTTAAATGAGCTATTTCACAAGAGTATTAAAATATGGTATTGATTATTCCTACTTTGGATTACTAAATATAGTATTCAATATTCTATATGCGATTTTTAGCGCTCTAGCTTTTGTTTCATTTATCCCAATGCTGGATGTATTATTTAAACAAACTGAAATAGTTTTCACAAAACCCGAATATACAGGAATTGGAAACATTAGAGAATATCTAGAAAGTTACTTTAACTATTACCTATCTAATCAACTAGAAAATGATGTTTCATCAACACTTGTAATAGTTGTAGGAATAGTAGTTTTCTTCTTTTTAATGAAAAACATATTTAATTATTTAGCATTATATAATATAACGTTTGTAAAAAATGGGCTCTTAAAGAATCTTAGAAAAAATCTCTATTCTAAAGTATTAAATATGCCAATTTCATATTTTCTAAATAAGAAAAAAGGAGATTTAATGTCCAGAATAACTACTGATATACTAGAGATTCAAACATCATATCTATCAATTTTAGAATTGATGGTAAGAGAACCACTAACTATATTATTTACATTGATTGTAATGTTTACAATTAGTCCAAGATTAACATTATTCGTCACTCTATTTATTCCTATATCTGGTTTTATAATTTCAATTATAGGAAAAAAACTTAGAAAAGATTCTAAAGAAGTTCAGCAACAACAAAGTAATTTTTTATCTATAATTGATGAAACCATTAGTGGGCAAAAAGTTATTAAGTCATTCCTTTCCGAATCATTTTTTCTTGAAAAGTTTAAGAGTATAAATAGTTTACTTTTCAAATATTCAAACAAAGTAATTAATAGAAAGAATTTAGCTGGTCCATTTAGTGAGTTTATGGGTATTCTAGTTATAGGAGTTTTATTATGGTTTGGTGGCAAAATGGTTTTAATCAGTGAAACTATTTCAGGTACAACGTTTATTGTTTTTATGGGATTAGCATATAACATTTTAACTCCAGCAAAAAATCTTAGCAAGTCATTTTATAGTATAAAAAAAGGGAATGCTGCGGCTGAAAGAGTATTTGAAATCATTGAATACAATAAAGACAGGCTAGATCAAAAAAGAAATATAGAGCTAATAAAATTTGAAGATAAAATAACTTTTGAAAATATTGAATTTAACTACGGTGATTCAAAAATATTAGATAAAATAAGCTTTACTATAAATAAAGGAGAAAGCGTAGCATTAGTTGGATCCTCAGGAAGTGGAAAAACAACAATAGCTAATATTCTGAATGGATTCTTTAATCCCAAATCTGGTAAACTTCTAATTGATAATAAAGATATATCTCAGATAACAAAAGAATCACTTTATAAAAATATATCAATAGTTACTCAGGAATCAATTTTATTTAATGATTCAATTTTAAATAATATTAAAATTGGAAATCTAGATTCTAAAAAAGAGGATGTGATTAATGCAGCTAAGGAGGCTAATGCTCACGAGTTTATTGAACAACAGCTTGACGGTTATGATACTATGATTGGAGATTATGGAAATAAATTATCCGGAGGACAAAAACAAAGATTAACTATAGCTAGAGCTATGTTAAAGAGTCCTTCAATTCTTATTTTAGATGAAGCTACCTCATCATTAGATAGTAAATCTGAAAAGAAAGTTCAAGATGCATTTAATAAATTAATGGAAGGAAAGACATCTTTGATTATTGCTCATAAGTTTTCAACAATAAAGAAGTGTGACAAAATCATACTTATTGATAAAGGTAACATAATAGCTCAAGGAACTCATGAAGAACTTATCAACTCAAATTCTTCATATAAAAATATGAATGAGCTTCAAATCTAAGTCTAAATCAATTAAATTTACATCTTAATTTTCTATAATGATATTATTTTTTGGTGATCCAAAATTAAAATTATTCGCAGTTGAGATTTCTGAAAAATTATCAATTGAAAGTATAAAAAAATTATCTTGGGTTCTGGACTCAAGTATAATTGAATCTAAAGAAATAAAAGAAAAATTTATTGGACCTAAATCTTCGATGATAACTCCCTGGAGCACTAATGCTGTTGAGATAACAAGGAATATGGGGGTTAAAAATATAAATCGAATTGAGGTCTTTGTATCTAGTGAAATCTCTGAGGAATTTGATAGGATGATTCACGAAGAATACAAATTTCTTGATCAAAATATTTTTGAAAATAATCTTGAACCTGAAAAATTAAAATTTATAGATGATCTCAAAAAATATAATAATGAACAAGGCCTTGCACTTGATGATTTTGAGATTTCCTATTTAGAAAATCTTTCAATAAAAATTGAAAGAAAATTAACAGATTCTGAAGTCTACGGTTTTTCTCAAGTTAACTCAGAACATTGTAGACATAAAATTTTTAATGGTCAGTTTGTTATTGATGGAGAAGAAAAAAGTAATAGTTTATTTGAGTTAATAAAATCAACTTCTAAAAAAAATAAAAACTCTATTGTGTCTGCTTACTCTGATA
>CABWZL010000023.1 GCA_902509805.1 uncultured Bacteroidota bacterium | reverse complement strand
ACTAACAGTAAATGCAGGTGATGGTGGAAGTATAAGTGGAGCAGGGGATTATAATGAAGGAACAGAGATAATACTAACAGCTACTGCAAATCAAGGTTACGTATTTAATGGATGGGAGGATGGTATAAATCAAAATCCAAGGAATTTGACAGTAAATGAAGATTTAACTTTAACTGCAAATTTTATTTCAGTAAATCTTTATTTCAATGAACTTTATAGTAATTCATCAATAATTAATGATTTAACTACCAATTCTAGTTCAGATAATTACAATAAAAATTTTAGACCCTTTTATGATTACAATTCTTTTATTGATCGAACTCAATACGAATTTGTTTACGTTCTTGAGAACGGAGATGTCGGTCTTAATCCAATTCCATCTTCAGAACATGATTTTAGAGAAAGTGTCTTTACAAAATTTTTAGATATTAACAATAATGAAATTTCTGATTTAGTTATTGTTGCTTCAGATGTTAGAACAGAATTTGATAATATTGTGTATGTTGTAATAGATAATGTTCTAGAATATACCTTTACTGCTAATCAACCTGGCGTAACAAGAAAATTATTAAGTGGTGATATCGATAATAATGGTTCGGAAGATATTGTTTTAGTATCAAGTGGTATAGATACTCAACCTTATTCTGGAGCGCAGACAAAGATTATCTATTTTACACCAAATAGCTATGAAATTGCGGATCTTGATAATACTCAAACATCTTATTTCCATACAGGAACTATTGGTGATGTTAATAATGATAATAATTTAGATATCATTATTATAAACAATCAAAATAACGTAAGTGAGGGTTATACATATGTTTATTTAGGAAATGGAGATAAAACATTTAGTAAAGTATATCAAGGCGATACATCTTTTTTTGGAAATAGATATAATACTGATTTTTATGACTTTAATTTAGATGGAAATCTGGATATAATAATAGGAGGTCATGAGTGGTCAGGTGGCGATAATTCACTAAATAGACCTCATAGGAATTCAATATACTATGGAAATGGTGATGGTACATTTGATTATGATAATCCAATATTGTTACCTGAAAGTGATTATTGGGGTATTGTTAATGATTTTTTAATGTATGATACTGATAATGATGGTATATCAGAAATAATTGTTAATCGTGCAAAAGGACATGAATCGTTTAACGTAGTTGAAAATGATAAAGGATATGATGGGATTCAGTTACAAATTTTGAAAAAAATTGATGAAGAATATATTGAACACCAAATTATAGATGGCCCAGATGGATGGTTTGATACTCCACCGACATGGATTGAATGGATTCCATTTATTGAAATGTTTGATGTTAACGGTGATAATATTTTAGATATTGTTCCAGATTCAGAAGGAATAAGCAATCCAAATTATAATGGTTTAAAAAGGTTTTGGGGTTTATACTATAGAGGGATTCCTGGTGGGACATTCGAGATAGACTTTTTTGATCCTGACAGTATTAATAACTAACAAATGAAAAAACTCCCTATATATATAAGCTTATTATTTGTTTTAACCTGTGCTAAGGAAGATTCTCAGGCACCAAACACACCACCTACACAAATAGTTAAGCAATACGCTTTAACTGCTAGTGCTGGAGATGGTGGATCAGTTACAGGAGGAGGAACATTTGCAAGTGGAACTCAGGTAAGTTTAACTGCAACACCAAACTCAGGATATAGTTTTAGTGGATGGTCTACTGGATCAACAGCTAATCCACTAACAGTTACTTTAAACTCAAATACAAGCATTACAGCTAACTTCCAGGTTATTATCAATAGCTATACACTAACAGTAACAGCAGGAGAAGGAGGGAGTGTGTCAACTGAGGGTGGAGAGTATGAAGAAGGAACAGAGGTCACAATAACTGCAACACCTGAAGAAGGATATGAGTTCGTTGGTTGGTCTGATGGTAATACATCTGCTGAAAGAAGTGTGACTATTACTTATAATTTTGAAGTTATTGCAGAGTTCGAACAGCTAAAATATTTATTTCATAATGTTAATATTAATCATCCAAATAAAGATGATATATATGTCGGCGGTTCTTTAGCTGCTAACTCTTCAATTTTTTATAATAAAAATGGAATAGATAATTTAATTTTTAACCCTTCAATTGGAAGAGGTGAGCAGGTTTATTATTTACCTATAATCCACATGCAAAAAAATAATAATAACTGGGAGGTTATTAATTACTATGAAAACATAGATATGACTTTTGGTGGAAGAGATGTAGATTTTTTTGATTATTCTAATATTTTTTACGCAGATCATGGATCAGAATCTTTTTTAACAACTGGTGGTGAGCCAGCATACAATCATGTTTGGCATTTAAATGTAGATAATTATGAATGGACTAGGGTTAGTGAGCAAAGAGCATACTTTCATAATGTTTCTTCTGGAGACTTAAATCATGATGGTTTGATTGATGTTGTTTCAGTGTCTATGGGACCAAATGAGGCCCTTCTGGATAATCAATACAGAGCTTTAGCATATATAAGAAATAGTCTAGGTTCATATAATCTTTCAGATATATTTAAAATACCTCATAACAAGTCTGATATTTATGATTGCTATTGGTGGACATTTCAAAATGGTATAGATAAAAACACTTGCCCAACATATTTTTTAGGGTCTGTTCTAGTTGAAGATGTAGATAATGACAATTATCCTGAAATAATAACTGGAACTTATAATTCTGCTTCAGCTCAAGATCATTTTAGTGATAACGGAATAGACATTTGGAGTGATAAAGATTTAGATGGAATTTATGAACTTCAAAGTACAATTGTTAAATCAAATTGGTTATCTAATAATGGACTTGGGACTTCTCAAATAAAAGCTTCAGATATTAATGGAGATGGATTTAAAGATTTAATAGTTGAATTTGAAGGTAATTTTGGAGGAGTATATTCTGGAACTGCTGATTTTAATGGTATTACAGTCTATAAAAATAATGGAGATGGTAATTATGAAATTTTTCAAGAAATACCATATTTTGACATCAGATCAGCATCATTTGAGTTAGTTGATTTTGATAATGATGGAGATGAAGATATAATAATTAATGTGTCACAAGGTAGTTTTGATCTTGGTGGCTCCCAAGAACAATCCAAATGGTATAATGGTGAAAGTAACTTTATAACTAATCTTGAGGAAAATGGAAGATATTATGATGCTGATTTTAATTTCGACTATCTAATTTGGGAAAATGTTAATTCTGAATTTATTCAATCAGATCATAACTTAACTTTGAGACTTGAAAAAGGAATTGGATTATATGCAGATGGAATACAGTTCATAAAATCTGCTTATGTTAATGATCAATTTATCTTTTATGGTATTTATAATGAATATGATGAAATTACAAATAATAAATCTTTCAAAATTTTTAAATATACTCCTTTTCAATAATGAAAAAACTCTCTATATATATAAGCTTATTATTTGTTTTAACCTGTGCTAAGGAGGATTCTCAGGCACCAAACACAGTTCCTTCTCAAATTATTAAACAATACACTTTAACAGCCTCTGCAGTAGATGGTGGATCAGTAACTGGTGGAGGAACGTTTGCAAGTGGAACTCAGGTAAGTTTAACGGCAACACCTACTTCAGGATATAGTTTTAGTGGATGGTCTAATGGATCAACAGCTAATCCTCTTACTGTTACTTTAAATTCTAACACAACCATTACAGCTAGCTTTCAAGTTATAATAAACAGTTATACATTAACAGTATCTTCAGGAGAGGGAGGAAGTGTATCAACTGAGGGAGGAGAGTATCAAGAAGGCACAGAGGTCACAATAACTGCAACACCTGAAGAAGGTTATGGTTTTATTGGATGGAATGGTTCAGATTCTTCAAGTTCTACTATTTCAGTTACTCTAGCAGCAAACACAACAATAGAAGCCATATTTAGACTATTTCCTCAGTTTACACTTCCAGAAACACCATCAAAAATGTTTACAAAAGGAGTAGGGGATACACTTTCAATTGGGTTTTCTCATGCTGGAGGATATAAAACAACTTCTTTATCTGCAGAGTATGGAAATGTAAGTGTAATCTCTGAGCCAAATGAGGGAGATACAGAAGGAAACATAGTTATAGAATATACTGTAAATACAGTTGAAAACGTTGATATAATAAAAACTATAGCAGGAACAGATAATATTGAGATTAGCTTTACTGGAGCTGATGATTTAGTTGCGATTTCTGAATATCAGGTTAGAACACAGCCTGAGCCAATTTACAAAGATTATTTAAAACCTTCTCATGATCTGGCTGAGACACGGATTAGAATTGATATTGGTTATGTAAGATATCTAAATCAAAGGGACAATTACTGGGTTAATTATTGTAACGGAGTTTATACAAACTATAATCAATACGAGCAAAATGCATTTATTGTTGAAGGTATAGGCTTTGCCGATGTAAATGGAGATGGATATGATGACATATTTACACACCCAACTTACGGAAGTTATGTTGATAATAGTTTATTTTCATCTTTAGAATTAGACTTTGAGCTTTATTTATATGTCAATGGTGAGTATGTCCATACAGAAATAGATTGGGGCGGGAGATCACCCTTAAAAAAACATTTATCAAGAAAGATATTAGTGGGCGATTTTGATAATGATGGTGATCCAGATTTTTATGCTGCAAATTTCGGAATTGATAGACCTCCATATCCTGGAGAGTATGGTACATTTATTATTAATAATTATAATTTAGATGGTAGTTTTGATTATAAGGATAATACACTTAGCATGGGTTCTCATGAGGCTTCCTCTGGAGACTTGGATGGTGATGGTCTTTTAGATTTATTTTCATTTAGTCAAACAAACGAAAATTTTGGGAATAATCAATGGAGGAGAAAATCTAAATTTTTTAAAAATGAGGGAAACTTTAATTTATCTTATTGGGATGATATTATAGTAAATATAAATGATGGTTTATGGGATTATATATCCACCTTTCACTCAGAAATTGTTGACGTAGATAAAGATGGAAATTTAGATTTGATTACAATTGGACATGAATGGGATAGATTCAGCAGTAATTGTGATAGATGGTCATCGAATGGAAATTGTGGAGTTGGTAAAATATTTTGGGGAGATTATGAAGGAAAATTCGATTATAATAGAGTCTCTTTGATCCCCACAGTTCAAAATTTTGGAACTCCTACAGATATTGATATAGTTGATATTAATGGAGATGGTATTAATGAAATAATTATTAGTAGAACTGGGGGTGATATTAATTCATTCCCTAATGGAGATTATACCGATGGAGTAGATGTTAATGTAAATATTGGTGTATCAAATTACTATGGTGGTCACTATATCCAAATTAATACTTTAGATGAAAACAGGTTTATAACTGACTTATCTAACTCTTTAATTAGTGATAATTCTAATTCTAATCCTAGTAACATTTGTACAACTCCTGAAGATAGATGGTTGTACTGGACAAATGTTTATGACTATGATGGAAACGGATTAATAGATATTTTTAATACATTAAATGCTGAAGTTGTTCTTCATAGATGGGAATGGAATGGATCTAAGTTTATTAAGAAGCCTTATACTAATCCATTTGGT
>CABWZL010000022.1 GCA_902509805.1 uncultured Bacteroidota bacterium | reverse complement strand
AATTATAAAAGTTAGATAAATCAACCATCCTCCAAGACCTATCATGATTACTGCTAAAGATATGTCTTGCCATTTTTTTAGCTTAATTTTTTTCCACATAATGACTTGCCAAAAAATAAGCATAATTAAAATAAGCGTGCTTGTAGTTTTGAAATCCATAAATCAAGTTATTTCTTCTTTTCTAATACAGTTCCAATTCCCGCACCAAAACATAAACCTAATGCAATCCATAATCCAATATTATTAGTAACACTACCAATTATAATTCCGGTTATTAAACCTATTCCTGCTCCTAATGGTGTTTTAGAGTTTTTCATATATCAAATAAATATAAAGTAAAAATTAAATAAAGGGTATAAAAAAACCCTTAATAAAAAGGGTTGTTTTATGAGATAAAGGCGGCGACATACTCTCCCACTAATAGTAGTACCATCTGCGCTGATAGGCTTAACTTCTCTGTTCGGTATGGTAAGAGGTGAGCCCTATCGCTATAACCACCTTAAAATTTTAAAAAGGTCATAAACATTTGAAAATATCGAAGTTAACAATCAAGAAAGTGTGTTACAATAAGCTTACGGGTAATTAGTATCACTCAGCTCTGACATTACTGCCTTTACACTTGTGACCTATCAACGTTGTAGTCTCCAACGACCCTTAAAAGAAATCTCATCTTGAGGTTGGTTTCGCACTTAGATGCTTTCAGTGCTTATCCATTCCCGACATAGCTACCCGGCGATGCTCCTAGCGGAACAACCGGTACACTAGAGGTCAGTCCATCTCGGTCCTCTCGTACTGAAGACAGATCCTCTCAAATTTCTAACGCCCACCACAGATAGAGACCGAACTGTCTCACGACGTTCTGAACCCAGCTCGCGTGCCACTTTAATGGGCGAACAGCCCAACCCTTGGAACCTTCTCCAGCTCCAGGATGTGACGAGCCGACATCGAGGTGCCAAACCCCCCCGTCGATTTGAGCTCTTGGGGGAGATCAGCCTGTTATCCCCGGCGTACCTTTTATCCTTTGAGCACTGGCCCTTCCATGCGGAACCAGTGGATCACTATGCTCTTGTTTCCAACCTGATCGACTTGTCAGTCTCTCAGTCAAGCACCCTTATGCCATTGCACTCTACACACGATTACCAACCGTGTTGAGGGTACCTTTAGAAGCCTCCGTTACTCTTTTGGAGGCGACCACCCCAGTCAAACTACCCACCACGCACTGTTCCCAAAAAGGGTTAGATATCAGAGAAGCAAAGGGTGGTATTTCAACAACGACTCAAAAACGCCTGGCGACGCTCAATCAAAGTCTCCCACCTATCCTACACATTACTTATCCAATATCAATACGAAGCTATAGTAAAGGTGCACGGGGTCTTTTCGTCCCGTGGCGGGTAAGCGGCATCTTCACCGCTACTACAATTTCACCGAGCTCATGGCTGAGACAGTGTCCAAATCGTTACACCATTCGTGCAGGTCGGAACTTACCCGACAAGGAATTTCGCTACCTTAGGACCGTTATAGTTACGGCCGCCGTTTACTGGGGCTTCATTTCAATGCTTCGCAAATAAATGCTAACATCTCCACTTAACCTTCCAGCACCGGGCAGGTGTCAGACCCTATACATCGTCTTTCGACTTAGCAGAGTCCTGTGTTTTTGATAAACAGTCGCTTGGACCTTTTCACTGCGGCCTACTAAAAGTAGGCGACCCTTCTCCCGAAGTTACGGGTCTAATTTGCCTAGTTCCTTAGCCATGAATCTCTCGAGCTCCTTAGAATCCTCATCCCAACTACCTGTGTCGGTTTACAGTACAGGCTGCATAGCTTGTTTTTCTTGGAAAAAGGTCCGTCATATTATCACCTCACCCGAAGGATCGGTGTACTATCATCACCTTAACAGTGATTTCAACGTACTATTCTGTCAGTACGCAATGACATTGCTTTTCCGTCACGTTTATTGCTATGCAGGTACCAGAATATTAACTGGTTGTCCATCCACTACCCCATTTGGGTTCGCGTTAGGTCCTGACTAACCCTCAGCTGATTAGCATAGCTGAGGAATCCTGAGTTTTTCGGAGGGGGTGTTTCTCGCACCCCTAATCGTTACTTATGCCTACATTTTCGTTTCTATACACTCCAGCAAACCTCACAGTTTACCTTCAACGTAGAATAGAATGCTCCCCTACCCAATATAAATATTGCCATAGTTTCGGTGATATACTTATGCCCGATTATTATCCATGCTCGACCGCTCGACTAGTGAGCTGTTACGCACTCTTTAAATGAATGGCTGCTTCCAAGCCAACATCCTAGCTGTCTGGGCAGTCAAACCTCGTTTATTCAACTTAGTATATACTTAGGGACCTTAACTGATGATCTGGGTTGTTTCCCTCTCGGACATGGACCTTAGCACCCATGCCCTCACTGCTAAAAAACATTTCATAGCATTCGGAGTTTGTCAGGAATTGGTAGGTGGTGAAACCCCCGCATCCAATCAGTAGCTCTACCTCTATGAAACTTATTTTAACGCTGCACCTAAATGCATTTCGGGGAGTACGAGCTATTTCCTAGTTTGATTGGCCTTTCACCCCTATCCACAGGTCATCCCAAGACTTTTCAACGTCAACGGGTTCGGTCCTCCACTGTATGTTACTACAGCTTCAACCTGCCCATGGATAGATCACTAGGTTTCGCGTCTACCACTGCTAACTAAACGCCCTATTCAGACTCGCTTTCGCTTCGGTTGCTCCGCTTAACGGATTAGCCATGCTAGCAAAGGTAACTCGTAGGCTCATTATGCAAAAGGCACGCCGTCACACATTAAATGTGCTCCGACCGCTTGTAAGCGTAAGGTTTCATGATCTATTTCACTCCCTTATTCAGGGTTCTTTTAACCTTTCCCTCACGGTACTAGTTCACTATCGGTCTCTCAGGAGTATTTAGCCTTACCGGATGGTCCCGGCAGTTTCATACAAGGTTTCACGTGCCCCGTACTACTCAGGATACCTCTATTAATAACATCAATTACCTATACAAGACTATCACTTTCTATGGTTTTACTTTCCAGTAAATTCTAGTTCTTTTAGCATTAAATGTTGAGGTCCTACAACCCCTATATTGCCGTAACAACATAGGTTTGGGCTGTTCCGCGTTCGCTCGCCACTACTAGCGGAATCACTTTTGTTTTCTATTCCTCTGGTTACTTAGATGTTTCAGTTCACCAGGTTTGCTCACTTTGCAGTGTGACATATCTTCAATATGCCGGGTTGCCCCATTCGGAAATCTTCGGATCAAAGTGTTTGTGCCACTCCCCAAAGCTTATCGCAGCTTATCACGTCCTTCATCGCCTCTGAGAGCCAAGGAATTCCCCTTACGCTCTTAATTAGCCTATTGTAACTATTAAAGTTACAAGTAACTCTTAACTCTTTCTTAAATTGTAAAATTATTTAGTATTTAATAATAACAATATTAAATACTCATTTACGTTAACTCTGTACAATCTCAATAATTATTTAATTGGATAACTGAATAATTATGAATTGTACTTGATATTTTCAATATGTCAATGAACTCTTATTCTTAATATACATTAAGAAGTTGTGGAGAATATCGGAGTCGAACCGATGACCTCCTGCGTGCAAGGCAGGCGCTCTAGCCAGCTGAGCTAATCCCCCTTTTTTCCGAATATGGAATTTAGTAGTCTCGGGCAGACTCGAACTGCCGACCTCTACATTATCAGTGTAGCGCTCTAACCGGCTGAGCTACGAGACTCTATTCGAGATTCTATTTTAAGGGTTATTAATAAAAAATGACAGCAGCAAACGCAAAGGTGTTTGATACTTAATAAGTCAAAGTCGTCTTTCTCTAGAAAGGAGGTATTCCAGCCGCACCTTCCGGTACGGCTACCTTGTTACGACTTAGCCCTAGTTACTAGTTTTACCCTAGGCGGCTCCTTTCGGTGACCGACTTTAGGTACCCCCAGCTTCCATGGCTTGACGGGCGGTGTGTACAAGGCCCGGGAACGTATTCACCGGATCATGGCTGATATCCGATTACTAGCGATTCCAGCTTCACGGAGTCGAGTTGCAGACTCCGATCCGAACTGAGATCAGCTTTGAAGATTAGCTCCTATTCGCATAGTGGCTGCTTTCTGTACTGACCATTGTAGCACGTGTGTGGCCCAGGACGTAAGGGCCGTGATGATTTGACGTCATCCCCACCTTCCTCACGGTTTGCACCGGCAGTTTCGCTAGAGTTCCCAACTTTACTTGATGGCAACTAACGATAGGGGTTGCGCTCGTTATAGGACTTAACCTGACACCTCACGGCACGAGCTGACGACAACCATGCAGCACCTTGTAAGTAGTCCGAAGAAAGATCCATTTCTGAATCATGCAACTTACATTTAAGTCCTGGTAAGGTTCCTCGCGTATCATCGAATTAAACCACATGCTCCACCGCTTGTGCGGGCCCCCGTCAATTCCTTTGAGTTTCACTCTTGCGAGCGTACTCCCCAGGTGGGTCACTTATCACTTTCGCTTAGCCACTCAATGTACCAATGTACATCGAACAGCTAGTGACCATCGTTTACGGCGTGGACTACCAGGGTATCTAATCCTGTTCGCTACCCACGCTTTCGTCCCTCAGCGTCAGTTAATTGTTAGTAATCTGCCTTCGCAATTGGTATTCTGTGTAATATCTATGCATTTCACCGCTACACTACACATTCTAACTACTTCACAATAACTCAAGTTTGCCAGTATCAAAGGCAGTTCTACCGTTGAGCGGTAGGATTTCACCCCTGACTTAACAAACAGCCTGCGGACCCTTTAAACCCAATAATTCCGGATAACGCTTGGATCCTCCGTATTACCGCGGCTGCTGGCACGGAGTTAGCCGATCCTTATTCTTACAGTACCGTCAGCTTTCCACACGTGGAAAGGTTTCTTCCTGTATAAAAGAAGTTTACAACCCATAGGGCCGTCTTCCTTCACGCGGCATCGCTGGATCAGAGTTTCCTCCATTGTCCAATATTCCTTACTGCTGCCTTCCGTAGAAGTCTGGTCCGTGTCTCAGTACCAGTGTGGGGGATCTCCCTCTCAGGACCCCTACCTATCGGAGCTTAGGTGAGCCGTTACCTCACCTACAAGCTAATAGGACGCATGCCCATCTTTTACCGCCGGAGCTTTTCTTAAAAACTCATGTGAGTTAAAAAGAGTATAGAGCATTAATCAAAATTTCTCTTGGCTATTCTCTAGTAAAAGGTAAGTTGCATACGCGTTACGCACCCGTTCGCCGGTCGCCATCAAAGTACAAGTACTTTATGCTGCCCCTCGACTTGCATGTATGAAGCGTGCCGCTAGCGTTCATCCTGAGCCAGGATCAAACTCTTCGTTGTAGTATTTTTAATAAATTATACGACTTGAATTGACTTTGTTTCAAAATGTTTTGGTTTGCTAGTTCGTATCTAAATTGATACGCGCTGTCATTTTCAATATTTTCAATGAACTAACAAAAAGAAATTGACTAAACAATAAATCTTTTTGCGGCTGCAAATATAAAATCTTTTTTATTGTAATTAAACATATTTTAGATTTTATTTTTATTTTTTTTACGAGTGTAAATTTAAATAAAGTTTAAGTGTTAAAAGTCAAGTATTTATAATACTTATTAACAGTTTTATTATACTAATTTTTATCTCTCCAATACTTGTATAGAGTATCTAAATCAAAATCTAGAGCGTAATCTTGCTTCTCTAATGAATTATCTGAAAAAGATCGCTGAAGAATATCCTCAATAAGATAATCCTCATAATCTTCAAAAGGCTCATATTGATCTTTTAATGAAATTGAATAAAACGATGCAGCAGTATTATATAAAAGAGCTCTAAATTTATTTCTATATTCTGATACTATTGTGTGAGCGGTAAGACCAGTTTGTCTATTTAGAAGCTTCACAAGTATTCTTCCCTGCGATCTAGACAACTTTCTTAATTCCTCAGAGAATTCGTCATATACAAATTTTTCTAGTTTTTTAAGATATAATCTTTTTTGACGCTTGGATTTTATTGAGTCAACTCGGGAATCAATTTTATTCATTCTTTCAGAAGCTAACTTTGCATATGGATAGACTTTTTTAACTCTATATCTTAATACAACATATCTCTTTATTTCATCATCATCTTTAAATTTCAGAGGCTGAAAAACTGTAACTTCATCTAACATGAAGGTATTAGATGGAATTGAGTCACCAGGAAATAGAAAATCTAGCTCTTCAAAGTTATCTTGACAAATTAAATTATTTGACAAAAGAATAAGTAATAGAAATAAATGATATTTCATAAAGCAAATTTAATAAGATGTTTAGTAATAATTGTTAATTTTGCTTTTTAAAAAATTATGAAAATACTTAATTCTAAATCGCTAAAATTCTTAGAGGAATACCTAAACAACGCTGCACCAACTGG
>CABWZL010000021.1 GCA_902509805.1 uncultured Bacteroidota bacterium | reverse complement strand
ACCTTTTTCAAGAACAATTATGTTGTCTGCATGTTTAACACAAGAAACTCTGTGGCTTACAATTAATAATGTTTTATTCTTGAAAGTATTTTTCAAATTTGTGATGATTCTATCCTCAGTGTCAGAATCTAATGAAGAAAAACAATCATCAAATAAATATATTTCAGAATCTTTAACAAAAGATCTTGCTATTGAAAGTCTCTGGACTTGACCCCCAGATAAAGTAACTCCTCTTTCTCCTAGGATTGTTTCATATCCCTTATCAAACTTTAATATTTCAGAATCTATTTCAGATAAAACAGCAGCTTTTTTAACTTGTTCTTTGGTGGCTTCTGGATTTCCAAATTCAATATTTTTTTGAATACTTTCTGAAAACAAAAAGTTATTCTGCGGAACATAACTGATTAGATTTCTTAATTCACTTAACTTTAAAGACTTTAAATTCTTATCTCCAATAAAAATATCTCCGCTAGATGGATCGTAAATACGGCAAATTAAATCTAAAATTGAAGTTTTTCCTGAACCAATTTTTCCAACAATCCCAAAAGTTTTTCCTTCTTCAATTTTTATATCAAAAGACTTAAAAATTTCTATACCAGTTTGATCATATTTAAAAGATACATTCTTAAAAACGATGCTTTTTGAGTCATTTTTTGAAATTGTTAAATCTCCATTTTTTAATTTTGTTTTTGAATCCAGAAATTCATTTATCCTTTTTTGAGATGCTTCCGCTTGTTTTACTATTGATGTTACCCATCCTACTAGAGTTACGGGCCATGTTAACATATTCACATATATTATGAATTCAGCAATTACACCGATTTCTATATTACCATCAATAAACTCTTTACCACCTATATAAATTACAATTAAATTACTTAAGCCAATTAAGAATAAAATGATAGGAAAAAACCATGCCTGAATTTTTGCAAGACTAAGGTTGTTCTTAAAACTTTCAAATGCATATTTATCAAATTTTCCAAAAATAAGATCTTGAATATTAAATGATTTTAATACTGATATTCCACTAAAACTTTCTTGTGAATATGTAGATAAATCAGATAGACTCTCTTGAACTTTTGTACTTTTCTTATTTATTAAATCACTTATTTTATAGATAAAAATCGACAGTATAGGTAGAGGAATTAGACTGTATATTGTAAGTTTAGGAGCTACGCTAAACATATAAGATATTATTACTATGAACAAAACTACAGCATTAGTACCATACATTAAAACTGGACCATAGTACATTCTTACTTTACTTACATCCTCACTAATTCTATTCATTAGATCTCCAGTTCTATTTTTTTTGTAAAAAACTTGATCTAGTGATTGGTAATGAGAAAAAATTTCATTCTTAACATCAAACTCAATATATCTTGAAACATTAATTATTGTTTGTCTCATTAAAAAAGTGAAAAATCCAGAGATCAAAGATGCTCCAATTATAAAGACAATATTCATTAAAAGAATTTCTTTCAATTCATCTGGTGAAATAGACTCAAGGTTTAAATAATTTTCAATAGTAGTCATAGAGTTACCAACAAGCCTTGGTGTCACTAAAGAGAAAACTCTAGATGCTATAGTTATAACAAGGCCTAGTAAAAGTTTTCCTTTGTATTTAAGTAAGAATTTATTTAATCTCTTTAATTCTTTCATAGAGTCAGACAAATATAAACTTTATAACTTCCAATTAATTTTAATAATATGTTATAATTAACTAATTTTGCCGAAGTTCTTTACATATGTTAAACAGAAGACACATTCGTACTATCGTTATTCAATCAATATATTCAAATTCAGTTGAATTAATAGATCATAACACACTGAAAACTTACATAACTAAGAGTTCAACAACATCACTTGATCTTCTGTATTGTATGATTGATTTCATCAAAGAAATCAACTTGTTTTTTAATAACATTGAATCAAAAAAATTCTCTTGTTCATATGTAAGTCAAAACCCATATTTCTTTTTTTTTAATAAACTAAATCAAAAAAATTTTAAAAGAAAACAGATAATTAATTGGGATTTAAATCTTAATTATATAATTGACTTGAAAACTGATTTTATTGAGCTGAATAAAAAGTATACTGAATTAAAAGAAGATAACAATGATAGTAAATTAGAATTTTTTATTGAAAGTTATTCTGATATTATTGCAGAGTCTAATTTGCTTTATGAATTTTTAGAAGATCAAAATTTAAATTGGATTAATGATTTTCCATATATAAACTCTTTTATTATAAAAAATATAGAAAAAATTGATCTTCAGAATCCTAAATCCTTTCATTTGCCATCACTATATGATTATCAAGATGAGGTGGAATTTGGTCAAGATTTATTTAATAATATACTTACAAACAATGAGGATTTAAAGAATCACTTAATTGGAAGAACACCTAATTGGGATTCTGAAAGGATAGCTAAAATTGATTATGCAATTTTGATAACTTCCATTGCGGAACTTTTGTATTTTCCGTCAATTCCTCCAAAAGTGACTATAAATGAGTACATAGAAATTGCTAAAGAATTTTCTTCTCCTAGCTCTGGGAAGTTTATTAATGGTGTATTGGATAATCTTATTAAAGATTTAACCAATAAAGGTTTAATAGTAAAAACAGGACGAGGACTTATTTCATAAAATTTAGTAATTTTGAAAAAAAATAAATGATGAAATTCAACAAAAATATTTTTATAATTATATCATTTTCTATTTTATCATATGCATGTAATGAAACTGCGGCTAGTAAGATAAAAGCTGATAATCAGCTAAATCCACCTGCTCAGCCAAGCTATGCTGAAATAACTTTTGATAAGATATTCCATGATTTTGGAAATGTAAAGGAAGGTGAAATTGCAAAAACTATTTTCAGCTTTACTAATACAGGTGAAAATGATTTATATATAGTTGATGCAGTAGGTAGTTGTGGGTGTACTGTACCTAAGTACCCTAAAAACATTGCTATTAAACCAGGAGATAACGGTGAAATTGAGGTTAATTTTGACACCAACGGAAGACCTAGTTTACAGCAAAAAATGATTAAAGTATCTGCTAACACTCCGGATGGAGGACAGCTTCTTAGAATTCAAGCTTTTGTTGAACCTAAAAATAACTAATTATGGAATCTCAATTTCCTTATTTTCTTTTACTAGCTCTAGTTTTTATGCTCTTTATCGTTATTCCTTCAATGAGAAGAAGCGGTAAGGAAAAAAAGTTTTTAAAAAACTTGAAAAAAGGAGATAGAATTATTACAAAATCTGGTGTTCATGCTAGAATTAACGAATTTGATGAAAAGAACACAACATGTGTTATTGATACTATGGCAGGTAAATTGAAAATTGAAAAATCAGCTATCTCATTAGAGCTTTCATCTAATTTAAATACTTAATGTATAGCTTAATAAGAAGAATTCTTTTCCTTTTTGATGCAGAGTTGATTCATGAATTTTCAGTAAAGGCAATCAAAATTCTTAGCTTACTTCCTTTTTCAAAACAGATACTCCGTTATTTTTTTCTTGTAAATTCAAAATCTCTTGAAAGAAACTTATTTGGATTAAAATTTAAAAACCCAGTTGGTTTAGCTGCAGGTTTTGATAAAAATGCTGAATGTTATAATGAATTCTCAAATTTTGGTTTTGGTTTTATAGAGATTGGCACAGTTACCCCATTACCTCAACCTGGTAATCCAAAAAAGAGAATTTTCAGATTAGTTGAAGATAGATCATTAATTAATAGACTTGGTTTTAACAATAAGGGTCTAGAAGCAATCAAAAAAAATCTTAAGAAAAAAAGAGATGTTCTAATTGGCGCTAATATTGGTAAGAATGTTTTCACTGATAACAAATATGGATATAAAGACTATCTAAAATGTCTTGAAGGACTTCATGATTCTGTTGATTATTTTGCAATTAATATAAGCTCCCCCAATACAAAAAATCTAAGACAGTTTCATAGTAAAGAACTATTAAAACCTTTGCTTGAAAACTTAATTAACTTCAATAATAACAAGCCTTCAAAAAAGCCGATGTTATTAAAAATTTCTCCTGATCTTGAAAAAAATGAACTTGATGATATAATTTCCTTAGTCTCTGAACTTAAAATAGACGGTATTATAGCAACAAATACAACTATTTCAAGAAACATGGTAAAGTCAAAATATAAAAATGAAACTGGTGGTTTAAGTGGAGAATTACTAAATGAAAAGAGTAATGAGATTATAAAATACCTTAGAAAAAATTTAGATAAAAATTATCCAATAATTGGAGTGGGTGGAATTATGAGTGCAGAAGATGCCATAGAGAAATTTAAATGTGGAGCTGATCTAGTCCAGTTGTACACTGGTTTTATTTATAAAGGACCTTCATTAATTAAAAAAATCAATAATTTGCTATTAAAATAAAACTATGAATAAATCTTTTTTTGCTTTATATATACTTCTAATTATTTCCTGTAATACATCTATGGATATTAATTATCCGTTAACTGAAAAAAAAGTAATGGTTGATACATATTTTGGAACTGATATAGAAGATCCATATAGGTGGCTTGAAGATGACCTTTCATCAAATACAATGAACTGGGTTGATAGTCAAAATGAAGTAACTTTTAATTATTTAAATTCTATTCCATATAGAGATAAGTTAAAAAAAAAATTAACAACTATTTGGAACTATGAGAAACAAACTAGTCCGTTTTATAGAGGTAATTATATTTATTATTACAAAAATGATGGTTTGCAAAATCAATATGTTGTCTACAGAAAAAAATTTAATTCAGTTTCAGAAGAGGAGGTTTTTCTAGACCCAAATAAATTCTCTGATGATGGAACAATTTCACTTACTGGACTATACTTTTCAAAGGATGGTAAATTTCTTTCATACTTAATCTCTGAAGGTGGAAGTGATTGGAGAAAAGCAATAGTAATGAATACTGATACTAAAAAAATAATTGGCGATACTCTTAATAACATTAAGTTTAGTGGTGTTTCATGGAAGGGTAATCAAGGATTTTACTATTCTTCATACGACAAACCTGAGGGTAGTGAACTAACAGATTATACAGATAGACATAAGCTTTATTATCACCAGCTAGAAGAAGAACAAGAATCCGATAAAATAATTTTTGGTAATAATAAACTTAAGTACAGGTATGTTTCAGGAAGTGTATCAGACGATAATAATTATCTATTTATCTCTGCTTCAAATTTAACTGATGGAAACAAATTATTTATGATAGACTTAGTTAATAATTCTGAAAAAATTCAGACTATAAGTGATGATGAATCAACAGATGACAATATAGTAGACACTGATGGTGATACCTTTTATATTTTTACAAACTATAATGCCCCAAATAAAAGACTAGTAAAAACATCTGCAAATAAATTAAATAGAAATAATTGGAAAGATGTAATTCCAGAAAGTAAAAACGTTTTTTCAGTAAGTGCTGGAAGTGGATATTTCTTTGCAAAATATCTGGTTGATGCAATTTCAGAGGTTCGTCAGTATAAATATAATGGAGATCTAGTTAGAAAAATAGATTTGCCTGGACTTGGAAGTGCTAGTGGATTTTATGGTGAAAAAGATCAGGAAGAGTTATATTTTTCATTTTCTAATTATTATACTCCTGGTAGTTTGTATTCATTTAATCCAGATGATGGAAGTTATGATTTATACTGGAAACCTAAAATTGAATTTAACTCTTCTGAATATACTTCTAAGCAAGTTTTCTATAAATCAAAAGATGGTACAAGTGTTCCTATGATGATAACTCATAAGAAAGATTTAGTTTTAAATGGAAAGAATCCAACAATACTCTATGGATATGGAGGTTTTAATATATCTAGAACTCCAGGATTTAGTGTTCCAAATGCTGTTTGGATGGAATTAGGTGGAGTTTATGCTGTACCGAATATTAGAGGAGGAGGAGAGTATGGAAAAGAATGGCATAACTCTGGTACAAAACTCAATAAACAGAATGTATTCGATGATTTTATTGCTGCAGCTGAATATCTTATATCCCTAGATTATACATCTTCCGAATATTTAGCTTTGAGAGGAGGGTCTAATGGAGGTTTGTTGGTAGGAGCTGTTATGACACAAAGACCAGATTTAATGAAAGTTGCATTACCTGCAGTAGGTGTTCTAGATATGTTAAAATACCATAAGTTTACTTCAGGAGCTGGTTGGGCTTTTGATTATGGAACATCAGAGGAGTCTGAAGAGATGTTTCAATACTTGTTGAATTATTCTCCAGTTCACAATGTAAAAGAAAACACATCTTATCCAGCTACTCTTATAACAACAGGAGATCATGACGACAGGGTAGTGCCGGCTCATTCTTTTAAGTTTGCAGCTCAACTACAAGATAAACATGAAGGTAAAAATCCAGTTTTAATTAGGATAGAAAAAGATGCTGGACATGGATCAGGTACACCTTTATCAAAGACAATAGAACAATATTCAGATATTTTTGGATTTACTTTATACAGTATGGGAGTCCAAAAAATTAAACTTTAATCAAAGTAACTAAAGCTTTCGTTAGCTTTAATATTCTTTAACGTTTCATATATCAATCTAATAACATTCTCCACGTCTTCTTTTTGAACCATTTCAACAGTAGTGTGCATATATCTTAAAGGAAGAGAAATAAGTGCAGAAGGTACACCTCCATTACTGTAAGCAAATGCATCAGTATCTGTTCCTGTATATCTTGATGACGCTGCTCTTTGAAAAGGTATTTTATTTTTCTCAGCTGTAGTAATAATCTTTTCTCTAAGGTTATTTTGAACTGCAGGAGCATAAGAAATAACTGGGCCTTTACCTATTTTAGTATCTCCTTGTTTCTTCGCTTCTATCATTGGAGTTGAAGTGTCATGAGTAACATCAGTAACAATAGCAACATCTGGTTTTAATCTATTTGTAATCATTTCAGCCCCTCTTAGGCCAATTTCTTCTTGAACAGAATTGGTTATATATAAACAAAATGGAAGACTATCTTTATTTTCTTTAAGAAGTCTAGCAACCTCAGCTATCATAAATCCACCAGCTCTATTATCAATTGCTCTACAAACAAATTTATCCTTATTAAGAATATGAAATGAATCTGGATATGTAATTACACAACCAACATGAACACCCATCTTCTCAACTTCCTTTTTATCCTTTGCGCCAATATCAATAAAAATATTATCAAGTTTAGGTGGCGCCTCTTTTGCATGATCTCTAACATGAATAGCAGGCCATCCAAATACACCTTTTACAATTCCTTTTTTGGTATGTATATTCACCCATTTTGATGGTGCTATTTGATGATCACTCCCTCCAT
>CABWZL010000020.1 GCA_902509805.1 uncultured Bacteroidota bacterium | reverse complement strand
GAAAAGACCAACTAAAGAAGTCCCCAACAAAAACTAGAATCAAACCGATATAAAATAACTTTAGTAGTTTATCCTTTATATCCTTATTACTGACTAGAATAGAACCTGCAATTAAGCCAAAAACACCTGTAATTATAGATGGTATTGTCGTAAGAATTCCTTCAGGATCCCATGTTCCTTGCCACATTACTCCAGGCAAGTAATTATTGTCTATGTAATGAGCTAAATTTAATTCAGGAACACTCAAGTCTGGAAGACCTATACCCGGGACGGGAATATAAATCATAACAAACCAATAAGCTATTAGTGTTATAAAAGATATGTACATGAAGTATTTTTTGTTTATAAAAAGATATATTATACCACAAAACAAGAAAACAAATGAAATTCTCTGTAGAACACCAGTCCATCTAATATTATCTAAATCAAAAGATGGAAAAATCCATAAGAATAGGCCTACTAAGTAAATTTTAAATGCTCTCCATGCAATTTTTTTAAGTGCTTGGTTTTTATCAAGTTCATTCTTTCTGTTATTTAAAGAAAGGACAATTGAAACACCAACTATAAAGAGAAAATTTGGAAATATATAATCTGTTGGTGTTAAGCCATTCCAATTTGCATGAAGTAAAGGAGCGAAAACATTATCCCAAGAACCTGGTTGGTTAACAATAATCATAAAGATTAATGTCATTCCTCTTAAAACATCAATTGATAATAGTCTACCTTTCATTTAAATTATAAGTTATAAAAATAATCAGTTAATTAATAATTACTTGTTAACCATTATTGTATTTCCTCCCCTGCCATTATTATCAAATAGTCTCAAATGAACTGATTCACTTTGATTAATTTTTAAAGGGGTAACATAATTTTTACTATTGGAATTCGGAGTTGTTCCATCTAATGTGTATTTGATATTTAGTCCTGGAAATGCAGAATTAGCATACAGAGAATCATTAACTATAATTCCACCTGGTTTAGGTAAATCATAAGATAAACCACCAAAAATGTTGTCTACCATTGGAAGAACTCTTTGACCAATATTGTTTGAAAATTTATTCCATTCGTTGTTTAGAGTGTTTTTTCTAAGATTTTTATCTGATATGCTCATCCATTTTGAATCATTTGACCATGCCTTTTGAGAAAAAACAATAATATTTGGCATAAACATATAATCAAGAATATCTTCACTCATAATAGTTTCACTCCAAATCTGCGACTGTATACCAATTATATTATTCATACTTGCAGGATTTAATTTTTCGGAAGAATCTATATAATCCTGAGAAATATTATTTTTTTCAATACCATATGAATCATTAAATATATTAAATACATCAACTGTCCACATGTCTTTATAATCAGCATAACCACTCCATGACAATCCAATATTATCTAGATCTTTATCATCTACCATATCAAAATAAAATGCACTTGAATTACTCATAATAGTTTTATAACCAAGATTAGCATACTTATATATCATGTCTTGCCTACCTTGTCCCCAATCATTTTTCCAAACATATAGTAGCACATCATCATCTTTAAAAAAATCTTTAATTTGAGTTTCAGACTGATTCTTTTCTGTTAATTTCAATAGAATATCATCCCAGCCTGTCATTGTTACATTATAATCAGAAAGCTTATTATAAATTCTTCCCTGCATCATTTCATACAAAGCATTATAATCTCCACTAATTGATTTTTCAGTCATAAACTGATCACAAATTGGAGATTTCTGCCATGCACCATATGGAAGTTCATCTGCTCCTACTCCAAATTTTTCTAGATCAACTCCAGCATTTTTATACATTAAATAAATTTCATCTATAACTTTTTCATAGAAACTAAATGTACTTTCCCTACAAATACAAGCAATATTATCGTTAAATCCTTGTGCTGAATAATATTCACTTTTATCATCAGGATCAACCAATAAGTATTTTTCAGCTTCTATCTTATTGCCCAGCTCCATATATTTTTGATATCTAACATTCATTGAAATAATAGCAGATCTCATATGAGAGGGATAACTAATTTGTGGTATTATGGCTATGTTTCTTGCCTTAGCATATTTTAATATATCTATAAACTCAGATTTGGTTAAATAACCTGATCCTGAAGAATTTGTATCAGGACCTGAACCATACATGGGTATTAGGCTTTCAAATTCATCTTTAGTATACGCTCTTTTTGAGCCAACTTCTGTTAACTCCTCTAGTCCAGGTATCTCTAATCTCCAGCCTTCATCATCTGTTATTCTAAAATCTAAATGGTTTATTTTAAAGAAAGATAAATAATCCAAAAATTGCTTAATTTTTTTTGGACCATAAAAATTTCTTGATATATCTAAAAGCATACCTCGATAAGAAAATTTTGGAGAGTCATTGATTATTAAATTCTTTAAAGGCTTATTCTCAATTTTAGAAACTAGTAAAAGTTGTTTTAATGACTGAATACCATAAAGAGCTCCTGAGCTATCTGAAGAAGTAATTAATATCTTCCCGTTATTTATATTTAAACTATATGATTCCTTATTTAACTCATCTGAATATTTAAAAATAATATCACCTTCAGAATCTTGGTTTAATATTTTAAATGACTTAATATCTATAATATCATCGAGAAGTGAGTTTATAATATCAAATTCTAAAGCTAAAGATTGGTCTACTGAAATTTTATATTCATCATTTAAAATTGATACACCATCTAATAAAGTAATTTCATTTGGAGTTGGAACTACTAAATCTAATTCAGATTTATCAATAAGATTAATTGTAGAATAATAATCATATCTATCCTGGGCAGAAGGAGGGTTAAGATTTTCAATACCATCTGCATCTTTCCATATGTTAATAAATTTAACATCTATAGTTTCATTATTTAAAACAATGAAGCCTCCAACTGGAAGGTCTGATTTCCTTTTAACCACTCCTGACTGTTTAAGATCAATTGAAATTGATTCACCAGTATTTAAGGTGTAATCTTTGCCGAAAGATAAAATGTTATATGATTGACCACCAACATACTCATATTTAAGATTATCAGGAATTGACTCATCATTTAATATTGCACTTTGTTGATTCCAATGAAGTGACCAGATAGAATCAAAATTTATGTTTGTTGAATTATTTATTGTCAAGCTTACATCTAAACTCCAATCTTTCATCTGTTTAATCTCATAAATAACCTCAACTGCATTAGGCTCAGATTCACACGATAGAAAAGAAATAGAAATAAAAAACAAGAAATAATTGAAGATTTTCATTCTACTTAATTTTAGTAAATTCTATTAAGTCATCATTTTTAGCTGAAATTATATAATCAATTTTATTTATATTAATTATCTCCATATCCTTAACATCTCCATTTAAAAACAAACCACTTTCTTTTGTAGGTATAGCCTCGAATCCTGTATCAGGATTATAGTTTAGATAAACACCGACACTCCCATCATTTCTTGGTGTTTCAACTTCAGAATTATACATATTTCCAGAAATAATTATATCCATATAACCATCTTTATCTATATCTTTTGAAAGAATTTTATTAACTGAGGAGAGTTGCGATAAAACAGGTAACTTACTCATTTTAAATGAATTACCATTGTTTTCTAAATAAACAGATGAAAATGTTTTAGTGAAGTAATGAAGTGAATTTTCAAGATCAGGCTCACTATAAACATCTTCTAGGGTAGCTATAGAAAAAGCATCATAATCTTGAAACTTAGTTTTTATTGCAGGTATTTGATCTGAAGAACATTGTCTTCCTCTAAGTGGATATTGTTCACCATCATTATAATAACTGAGGACTATATCTCCACTATTATTTTTATCAAAATCATTATAAAAAATATCAAATGTTTCATCACCTGATGTTTGATATTTGTAGTTATTACCTAGGTTACCTATAACTAAGTCCATGTCTCCATCTTTATCAAAATCTTCTGAAATAATATCATACCACCATCCCCTAGTGGAGTCGACATCAATCAAGGAAGTATCCTCAGTGAAATTACCTTCGATATTTTTCAAGAATCTTATAGGTGTCCACTCTCCAACAACAATTAAGTCAGTCCAGCCATCATTATTATAGTCAGTCCAAACTGATGAAGTAACAAGTCCAATATCTTTGAAAGGAAACTGAGATTCATTTACATTTATAAATTTAATTCCATTTGAATCTGATAAGTTCTCAAGTAAATAACTATCAGCAGGAAGAGGATAACTGCCTGGAACAACTCTTCCGCCTACAAACAAATCCATATCACCATCTTTATCAAAATCATTTGAAGTTACCCTCATTCCACTAGAGTAATTTTGAGGAATAGAATTTTCATTATAACTGAATGATCCACTTCCATTGTTTACATATAATCTATCCTTAAGTATTGGTGTGTTAGGATCAAATTCATTTCCACCTGAAACTATGTAAAGATCTTTATCTCCATCATTATCAAAGTCTTCAAGTATCATATCCATATCTTCATACTTACTATGAGCTTTACTAAAAGCAAAATTTTTATTTGTGAATGATCCATCTGATTTTTGAATATAAAATGCTGTAGATTGGTCTTTAGCACCACCTACAATAAAGTCTTCAAGACTATCACCATTTATATCTCCAGTAACTATTCCAGGTCCAAGTCTAGAATTTTCATGAGGAAGAAGGACTTCTTTGATATAGTCATCATACTCATTCTCTTCATGTTTATGTTCTACAATATCTACATTTTCAAAATATAGATTTGATAATTCAGAATCATCTTCCTTAGGTAATGAAGAATTTATTATGTTAAGCTCAACAGTTGAGTTAATTTTAATATTATCTAGTGTCTGAACATTACCATTTGACCAGACTACTTTTAAAGATTTAATTAACTGATCTTTTCCAAGTCCAAAGTTTAAATATGGAGCAACAGATGATTGAAACCCTCTAGTCATTGTTAGTTCTTGCATTTGGCTAGAATTTTCTGTTTCAACATAAACTCTACTATCAATTCCAAAAACATTTTCCTCACTACCCTTTAACTCAACCCTAACGTAATTATTAATAGAATTATTCCTATAGATTTGAGCTTCTTGATCTATATTATTTACAATAATCTCTAAATCTCCGTCATTATCAAGATCAGCATATGTTGCTCCATTAGAGAAGTTTTTGTCATCTAGACCCCAATCTGTAGAGACATCCGAAAATGTTAGATTTTTATTATTTCTAAATGCAAAATTAGCAATTGGCTCTGAAGGTATTTGCTTTGTATAATATAAAAGACTATCCTTAGACATAGGTCTTAATTTTATTTCATTGAAATAATCTTTATTATTAACTTCTCTCCTAGTCCCATTTGAAATAAACAGGTCTTTCCATCCATCATTATCAAAATCTGCAAGAAGAGGTCCCCAACTCCAATCTGTAGATGAAATTCCTGATAATCTTGAAATATTACTAAAAAAAGGCTTATCTCCTTCAACACGTCTATTTAACTGCAGGGTATTATGCATATACTGATAATGAAAACCATAATTAACTGTACTCCAAAATAATTCAGGATTCATACTAGCCATATTAGCCTTAGATCTTCTGTTATCTTTAGCGTCCATATCTACTTGAATGTAATCAAGATAATGGTCGTTATTAAAATCTGCAATGTCTACACCCATTCCATAAAAGGACGTATGATTAGTAGACTCCTTAACAATATCTTTAAAAGTTCCATCACCATTATTCATATACATAAAATCAGGAGAACTAAAGTCATTAGATATATAGATATCTGGATATGAATCATTATTTAAATCACCAATTGTTGCACTTAATGTAAGACCATAAGTTCTGAGTCCAGCCTCATCAGTTACTTTTGTAAAAGATGAACCATCGTTTCTATATAAGTTGTCAGTTTCATGATCTTCTGTATTCTGCATTTTATAAGAATAATAACTTCTAGGGGCATCAAATGATGTCATTGGATAGTTTGCAACATATAGGTCTAGATCTCCATCTTTATCATAGTCAAAAAATGTTGCTTGAACTCCATTACCAATATCATCAACTCCATATTCTTTAGCCATTTCAGCAAATGTATCATCACCATTATTTATATATAATTCATTGTTCTTTATTCCGTCTAATCCGCCAACAGAAACATATATATCTAAATAGCCATCATTATTTATGTCTACCATCGTTGAACCAGTATACCATCTATTATCACCTTCAGTATTTGAAGAAGATGTTATATCCTCAAAATTTAAGTTTCCTTTATTTAGAAAAAGTTTATTTGGAGTCATATTTCCGGTAAAGAAAATATCATCTAAATTGTCATTATTTATATCTCCAACTGAAACTCCACCACCCATATATATATAAGGATAAGTAAAGTAGTTAAAAGAATTATCCTCTTTTAGTTGATTATTAAAATCAACCCCTGTATCATTAGTAGAAAGTAAAGTAAATTGCGTGTTATCATTAGCATTACTACATGAAATATGTAAAATAAATACACCTATGATAAATAAAAGTAGGTTTAATCTTTTCATAAGTTAAATTTAAAAAAAAACAGGATGAAAATTAATTCATCCTGCTTTTAATTTAGCTAGATTTTAATTTGATTAGTGACCAGGATTCTGAGAAAGAGCTCCTTGAGACGAATCTATAGCATTTAATGGAATTGGAAGTGCATTATGCTTAGCTGAAACAGGATTAGCTTTTGCTGCAAAATTAGCAATAGTTCTTCCTTCGTTTGCAATGTAAGTGTTTAATGCGTCAACCATAATGTTCCATCTTCTTAAATCAAAAAGACGGTGACCTTCCATAGATAATTCAAGTCTTCTTTCATGTCTAACTGCATTTCTAGCAGCAGCTTGATCAGTCCATGATGAATTGTATGTATCTATAACATAGTTAGGAGAAGCATCAGCACGTGGGCCGTTTTTAGCTCTAGATCTAACTTGGTTAACATAGTTTCTACCAGTTTCAAGATTACCAGTTTCAACAGCAGCTTCAGCAGCCATTAATAAAACATCAGCATACCTTAAAATATGATAGTTAATACCAGTTAACTGTTCACCCCAACCACCTGTACCTCTGTTGGTATCATCACCAGCAGTATAAAGGTTTTTCTTGTTCACAAAAGGACCAGAGATATCAGTAAATGATGCTCTAATATTATCCTTTCCTGTCATTGGACCAAAACCGTTTAAGTCAATTCCACGTCTTCCGATAGTAAAATCAATTCTTGGGTCTAATGGACCTGAGTGAGGAGTGTGAGCTTCTGTTTCATATACACCGTAATCATTTGTGATATCGGTAGTAGCCCAAGCAGCTAATGGAAGACCATTAGAATCTGTTTGGAAAGCATTAGCAAGGTTGATTGTTGGTTGGTAAAAACCACAACACATTCCACCTGTAGAACCTCCAATAGGATGGTTTAATGTACCACCTTTGTTACCTTGTGGTGATTGACCTCCATCAGAAGCAAACTGAATAGCAAAAATCGCCTCAGAACCATTTTCACCGGCAGATCTAAAGTTTGCTGAAAAATCAGCATTCAATGCATAGTCACCAGAATTTATTACTGATTCAAGTGAAGTTAATGCATCAGACCATTTACCTTGGTAAAGTTGAGTTCTTCCTAAATATGCTCTTGCAGCAGATGCAAGTGGCCTTCCTGGCTCACTATATGATCCACCTCTAGATGTTGGTAAAGCACCAGCAGCAGCTGAAAAATCTGCTTCAATCTGACCCCAAATTGGACCAGAGTTTGGCTGATTAAATTCACTTGCAGCATAGTTTTCATCTGAAATGTAAGGTACGTTTACCCACATTCTTTGAATTTCAAAGTTATAGTGTCCTCTTAAAAATTGTGCTTGTGCCTTTTGAACAGAAAAATCACTTGGATTATC
>CABWZL010000019.1 GCA_902509805.1 uncultured Bacteroidota bacterium | reverse complement strand
TAGATCATTATTTTACAAGTGATAAGACAAAATTATATATGGGGATGACTGTGATTGAAAGTGGTCCTGCTTCAATTTATGATCCTGGAACTGCATTTACAATCCCTTTAATGGATTCTGGTTCAGTATATGACGGTTATTGGGGTTATGTTAAAACTGGTATTTGGAAAATAACCGAATCTCTAACTAAAATTAATTATGATTTAGGAGTCAACATTCATTTAAACTCATCAATAAATGAGGTAGATACTAAAACTAATTCTGTTTCTTTTGTTAGTAATGAAAAAGATTATAAAATTGATTATGACCATTTGTTATTTGCAACTGACCCAGTGACTCCATCAAAACTTATAAATAATTTTAATAAGAAAAAAGTTGATCTTGATCTAATTGGAACTAGCGGAAAGGTTACAGCTTTTTTCAAAAATCCTGTTAAATGGAAAGAATCAAATGATTATTCTGATTCATTCAGGTTTATTTTTTCAACAGATACTTTAAGAGATTTTGAAGATGCAAGTCAAAATGCATTAAAAAATTCTGGAGATTATTTTCCTGGATTTATTCAAGTATATCCTGATGGCAGTGCTCAAAGAACTATGGGTAATAAGGAGAATTTTGATAAGTTAATTTTCTTTACTAAGAATATGAGTTTTAATAAAAAAGCTGATGATCTAGAAAATATTAAGGATAAGATTGTTTCAACCGTACTTCCTTATATTGAGAATTCAGATGATCTAGTTTTTAGCAAGTTTCTAACTCCAAAAGATTTAAATGAAATATTTTTATTTCCAAAAGGAAATATTGATCATTCTACTATGACAGGTAATCAGAATTTTAATAAACGAACATTTAGTTCTCAATCTTCAAACTTTTATTCTTACTATGACTATGAGAACGTATATTATTGTGGGGCGGGAAGTTTTCCTTGTGGAAGTGTAGCTGGAACTCCAGGCTACATGTGTTCTAAACAAATAATTAAGGCTAATCTGCAGTAATAATGCTGTATTATTATCTCTTAAACAAAAAACATTTTTAATAATTTAGATTAAACAATACAAAATGAAAAAAATATATTTACTGCTAACTTTTATTTTAATGACTTCATGTAGTAACTCCACAAAAGCTGTTTTTCTAGGTGACTCAATAACTATGGCTGGTGTTTATGATACTGAGGTTGGTGTACAGTCTGGTGACACCTTGATTTACCCAAAGTATTCAGGTTTTATTACTTTACTAAAAAATGATATTGAAGACGATATAGAATTAATTGGGAAAGGTGTTAGTGGTGACAAAGTTTCAAATCTTTTAGAGAGATACAAGGAAGATGTGTTAAGTCTAAATCCAGATATTGTCTTTATTTATATTGGGATTAATGATGTTTGGCATAAATATGATTTTGGGACTGGTACAGACATACTTTTTTATGAAAATGGATTAAGAAAAATAATTGCTGATATAAAAAGTAATGGAGCCAGAGTAGTTCTGTGTACACCAACTGTAATAGGTGAAAATAAAGGAGAATTTACTTTAGTCAATAAGTTTAAAGATATTGAAACAATGGAAATTATGAATGGAGATTTGGATGCTTATTCAGATGTAATTAGAAAACTAGCCTCTGAGCTTGATACTGATTTGGTTGATTTAAGGAAAATTTTTGTGAATTATATCTTAGAAAATAATCCAAATAATGAACCTGCTGGAATAACTACATACGATGGAGTTCATTTAAACGATCTAGGAAATAAATTAATTGCAGATGAAATGCTAAAATTCTTAAATTAAATTATTTAACATTTCATTAAAATTTTAACCCTAACATATAACTTAATATTGCAGTAAAATTAATTATATGTCCTTTATTAAAAATTTAAGTTTGCTTTTTTGCATGTTAATATTGATAACATGTTCTAAAGAAAGTGACGTTTCCTCTGATGCATATGCATCAAGTGCATCTCAAAATACTTATACACCAACAACAACCACTACTACTACTACTACTACTACTACTACTTCAGTTACTCAATATACATTAGCTGTTACAGCGGCTGAGGGTGGAGGTGTGTCAAGTACAGGTGGGACTTATGATGACGGAACATCTGTAAGTATTACTGCCACTCCAAATGAAGGATATGAGTTTGTTGGTTGGAATGGTACAGACATGTCAAGTTCAACAATTACTATAATTTTGACTGCAAATACAACAATTGAAGCTCTCTTTAGTCAAGTTTCAACTAGTACAACTGATACATCAACATCAACTGATACATCAACGTCAACTGATACATCAACATCAACCGATACATCAACATCAACTGATACATCAACGTCAACCGATACATCAACATCAACCGATACATCAACATCAACTGATACATCAACATCAACTGATACATCAACGTCAACTGCAGCTTCAACTTATTCAATATCTGTTTCAGCTCAAGGTTCAGCTAACTATATTCTAACTGGTGATGATTCCAATGGAAGTGTTAGCGGAAATGATCCTTCAGTTTCTTTAAAAGTTGGTGATACTCTAAACTTCAATGTTAATGCTCAAGGTCATCCATTTTATTTAATTAAGACTTCAAATGGAGGGGTTGGTTCTGGTAATCTAATTGATGGTGTTTCTAATAATGGAGCCGAAAGTGCAACTGTCTCATGGACACCGAACGAAGCAGGTACATATTACTATATATGTGAATATCATTCTTCAATGTTAGGCACAATAACAGTAACTGAATAATTACTATCTAAATTTTATAAGTTTAGAATTTGATGAAAGGTATAAAGGATGTTTAGGAGTACCATTAACATTCTTTCCAAAACATTTAGGATTTTTTACAAAATTTTTAAATTCCTTGGGCTCTTTTATTGAATTACCCCATGCATAAACTACTTCATCTACCTTATTGACAAAATTTTTTATTGTCTTTAAATTTAGCTTCGTTAAACCGATACTTGTATCAAGTGTCTTTGAGTATGGAGTGATATAGGTAAAAAGGTTAGCAACAAAAAAACCTCCATACTTAAATTCTCTTGTAAAACTTATTAATCTCTTTATGGTGGGGTCATCGATATCTTCATTAGCAATAGATGGGTTTAGCATTATGAATAATATATCAGACTTATTCAAGTCCCAATGTCTAGATAATTCATATCGGTGTTTTTTATCAAAACTGAATTTAGCTTTTCTTAAGATATTATTCTTGATACTTAAGGCCATGTCCATACTTAAATATACCAAAAAAATTAAAAATTATTTCTTGCAATCTCTCAAGATATCTTTCTCAACTACACTAAGATACTTTTGTCTTTTTTTATCTGAAACAAAAGGGACCGACCAAAACTGTTTTGTATTACTCCAATTCCCACCCCATCCAAAAACAAATGTAAATACTCCTAATACTAGTCTAAGTTTTACTGAGTTCAAATACATTGTTTTAACTGGAAGTGCAGGAGCACCATGAGTTAAATAACATCTTATTTTTTTCTTTTTTAGAAATGATCTTGGATAAGCATAGGTTTTAGTAATATTTACAAATTCATAAGCAAAGCCTGGAGTAAAGACTTCATCAAAAAAGGTTTCCATTTTAGGAGTAAGCCTAAACCACCAAACAGGAGATATAAAATAAATTCTATCTGACCATGTTATTAGGTCTTTATACTTACTAACTAGGTCTTTTTTATCTCTATGCAATTTATCTTCATATAGATCAATAGTAGTCACATTATGATTCTTATAATTGCTAAAAGTTTCGGTAATTGTTTTGAAGATTCCACTATGGCAAAAAGAATTTTTATCTGGATGGCCAATTATTACTAAATTATTCAATGCTATAATTTAAAATTAGTTAGCAAAAATAGATAAATTTGTTAATAATTAAGTTATGAAAGATTTAATAATTATAGGAGCTGGGCCTATTGGATTAGCTTGTGGAATTGAGGCAAAAAAAAATAATTTAGATTATGAAATAATTGACAAAGGAATGCTTGTTAATTCCATTTTTAATTATCCTGTAAATACAACTTTTTTTTCAACTTCAGAAAAACTTGAAATAGGAGGAATCCCTTTTATTTCTCATAATGTAAAACCTACAAGAAATGAAGCTTTAGAATATTATCGTAGAGTTTGTGATTCTTGGGAACTCAATTTGAATTTATATAATGAGGTCATTGAAATTATAAATAAAGAATCTCATTTTGAATTAAAAACTCAAAAAGGAAAAATCAATTCAAAAAAAGTTGTAATATCCACAGGTTTCTACGACATACCCTATTTACTTAATATTCCAGGAGAAGAACTCGGCAAAGTTTTACACTATTACAATGAATCTCATCCATACTATAAAATGGATATTGTAATTGTAGGAGCGGGAAACTCAGCTGTGGATGTTGCCCTTGATACATTCAGAAAAGGAGCTGAAAGTGTGACTATGATAATTCGTGAGAAACAAATAGGAGAAAATATCAAATATTGGGTAAGACCCGATATTATGAATAGAATTGAGAATGAAGAAATTACTGTTTTTTATGAGTCTGAAATAAAGGAAATTAAAGAAAATACAATTATTATAAATACCCCAGAAGAGACAAAAGAGATTAAAAATGATTTTGTTTTAGCTATGACTGGTTATCAACCAAATTATGAGATTTTAGAAAAATTAGGCGTCAAAATATTAGATGATGAGTTTAGAACTCCATATTATGATGAACTAACAATGGAGACAAATATCAAAGGTGTTTTTCTTGCAGGAGTTCTTTGTGGTGGGCTAAAAACTAACAAGTGGTTTATAGAGAATTCTCGTGAGCATTCAGAAAAAATTATATCTCAAATAATTAGAAACTAAAACTTTTATATTGTTTTTCTTTTTTTTTATAACTAAATCAACATTTTAAAGAAGTGAAATTTAAGTATTAATTGATTTAGATAATAAACTGTGAAAGTGGTGGACACCCCTCTCTTTAGAAGGAGAAAATCTGCCTGTATGATAAAACTTTGAGTTTATTCCTTTTTGAACTCCTTCAACAACAAATTCATCCTCTCTTTCAACTTTATCAAGTGAAGCTCCAGCACCTGTCTCTAATTTAGATTCATCAAATACATATGTCAAAAATTGAACTTTTGTTTTTTGAATACTAATTGGTTTAACAATATTTATTGAAAGTCCCCAAGGGTAAAAATTGAGCATTATATTAGGGTATAACCAATAATAATATGCTGCAATATTTTTTCCATGATCAATATGATTTTCCGGAATATCAAAAATCTCCTCTCCATCTTTAGCATAGCCTACTTGCAAATTATAATTTTCATGAATTTCTGTATCATAATCACCATAATCCAATACATTATTTAAATCATTATGAACAAAAGGTATATGAAACCCCTCTAGATAATTATCGCAATAAAGAGCCCAATGAGAATTAACTAAATAATCTTTACTCAGGTCACCTCTATGAGTCAATTGATCTAAAGGAATAAAACTTACTCGTTCTGTAATTTCTTTAAAAATTGACCCTATATCAAAGCTAGGCTCTAAACCTACAAATAAAAAAGGGCCAAGATTATTGATTTTAAATTCTTTTAAATCATCGCAATCCCTTGGAAAATTTTCAGCCTCTTCAAATTCTGGCATTGATTTGAACTTTCCATTTAAATGAAATTTCCTGCCATGATACATACACCTTAAGTCATTAATCTTACATCGGTCGTTTATAATTATGTTAGCCCTGTGTGTACATACATTCGTTAAACATTTAAAATTATTATTGTCATCTTTAATTAATACTAAAGGTTCATTTATGTAGTCTTTAATAAAATCAAAAGGATAGGCATTTGTATTAACTGATAATATAGATTTGTGATCAATTAATTGCCAGGATTTATAAAATACTTTTTCTTTTAATTCGTCAAATAAAACTTCAGATTTATAAAAACTTGAAGGCAGAGTTTCTGCAATTTTAATGTTATTTTCAACTTCAATTTTTTTCATTCTATATAGTTAAAAGTTTATTAAAGTCTAATTTACTTAGCTTAATTACTAATTATACAACCTAGATTTATTGAAAATTAAAACATTTTTTATGGAAAGAAGAAAATTTTTACAAAATACTTGCCCAACTGTTACATTTGCTTTTTTTGGACTTTCTTTTATTCAAGCTTGCTCTAAATCAGATGATGAAGACTCTGCTTATGGCTCTAATTCAAATGGTAATTCCAATGATCCATACGGAAATGACTCGCAATCTAGTAATGGAATAACTGAAAGTGGTAATACATTAACTTTAGATCTTACAAACTCTACATTTAGTGGTTTATCAAGTCCTGGTGACTTTATTAATCTTACATCTGTAGGTGTTCTTCTCTTGAAAATTTCAAATACAAATTTTAGAGCTTTTGATAATTGTTGCCCACATAGTGGTTCAAAAAATGCATGGTCATACGCAAATGAAGAATTTAAATGTGCCACACATGGAAACACCTTTGGTATCGACGGAAATAATATTGTAAATTGTGGTTCAGCATCTACTTCAGGAGATTTGAAAACATATTCAACATCTTTGAATAATGATACATTAACCATAACAACAAGCTAAATGCTATCCAAAAGGCTCAAAATAATTCTAATAATTGGTTTGATAATACCAAACCTTCAATCTGTTAATGGTCAGGATTTTTTAGATGAATTTGAAAGTCTTATTAATGAAGAAAAAATAGAATTACTTCCAGAAAAAATGATTTTTACTCAGAAGATTTTATGGGGAGAAAATGGAATACTAAGAAAGGTTGGAGTTTCTAATCTTACTTTAGAAAATAGAGAAAAAGAGTTAATCGTTAGAGAAAAAATGCTCAAAGCTCATCAAATATTGGGTTATGTTACATTCGCAGGAATGATTGCTCAAGGTATTTTAGGGGGTAAGCTATATCAAGGGAAAAAAAATGGAGATTACAGTCTTTACGAAACTCATAAAACTGTTGGAAAAATTGTTACAGCCACATATTTTACTGGTGCTGGACTCTCATTATTTTCTCCACCACCCCTAGTTTCAAGAAAAAGTGAAGGAATAAATAATATTAAAATACATAAGGTTCTTGCTAATATCCACGTTCCCGCTATGATTTTAACAAATGTCTTATCCAAAGATGTAAACTCAGATGCTCATCGAGCAGCAGCTTATACAGCTTTTGCAAGTTATTCCTTTGCAATGCTCTCTATAATAATAGATTTTTAATGAGATTACTAACTCTTCTATTAATATTAAGCATCAATAACTTAAGTTCCCAGGAACTTAAAAATATTGATACTACTAAATCAAGTATTAGTTATTCTGGAAATCATTTTTTGCATAAATGGTCAGCAGAAAATAATAATTTATCTGGTCTAATTAAAATAGATAATGAAAATATTTTAAATATTGGTGTAGTTGCTAAAGTAGCAGATTTCAAAAGTGGAAACTCTAGTCTTGATAGTAATTCTTACAGAGTACTTGAAGCTCTAAAATTTCCTAATATTATTTTTAAATCATTAAGTGTTACAAGTATAAATGGTCTATCAAACATCAAAGGCCTAATTGAATTTCACGGAATAGAGAAAAAAATCGATGTGAATGTTAAGTTAACCACAATTGAAAATAAAACTCAAATGAATGGAGAATTCACCCTTAATTTATCAGACTTCTCTATTGATCGCCCATCTTTACTTTTAAGAAAAATTGATAACGAAATCAAAATAGAATTTATTCTATTTTTTATTTAGATTAGTATTGATGAAATCCCTGTGAAACAAATTCTAAAACATTAGGAAGAGATTCTCTCCAATAGGTCCATGTGTGGGCTCCATCCCTGACTCGATATTCATGATTTATTCCCTTTTTCTTAAATGCAATATGAAGCAAGCTATTATCCTCATAAAGGTAGTCATCATCTCCACAATCAATATACCATCTCACTGAATTTAAATTATTAAGAGATATATCATTAATTAAATTAAGAGGATGATTGGACTCTAGAAGAGATTTCATTTCTTCTCTAGTAAATGTAATTCCATATGCTTTTAGTCTCTGTAAAGATTCATCAACATCAAGTGAACCTGTTCCAGAACTTAATGGAGCAGCAGCAGAAAAAAGATCAGGCCTATGCATTGCATAGGTAAGAGTTCCTCCTCCACCCATAGATAATCCTGAAATAGCTCTAAATCTTTTATCAGATTTTATTCTATACTTTGATTCAACATAGGGCATTAATTCTTCAAAAAAGAAATCTTCATACATCCAATTTTGTGATGGAATATTAAAGTATCCTATTTTTCCTGTATTTGCATCTGGCATAATTATAATCATTGGTGTAGCATTACCATTAATAATGGTGTTATCTGCTATTTTTTTAACTTCTCCAAATTGTATCCATCCAGTTTGATTATCACCTAGTCCATGAAGTAAATAGAGCACAGGGTAACTTCTTGATGAAGTTTCATAATCTGGTGGAAGATATACTGCATAATTTCTTTCCATATTTAGAATTTCACTTTTCATAGTAAGGTTATCATAAACCTTACTTTGAGCAAAAATGAAGTTTGTGGAAGTAATAATTATAAGTAGTAATGACAGTCTAAAGGTTTTTCTCATAGAGGTCAATGTAGGAAATATATCTTATATTTAAGCTTAACCAATAAATCAATCAAAATGAAAAAAACATTTACATTACTTTTTTTACTACTAACATTTGGGCTTTTTTCACAGGAAGTTTTTTATATACATACTGTTAACGTACCATCTGAAAATCAAGAAAACTTTGAAAACATAATGACTAATTATGTTACAGCATTAGCTCAAGATGAAGTTGCTAAAGGAACAATTCAAGCATGGTATTTAATGAAAAGGGTTCCTAATATAGGTGAAAACAATCCTGACGGAATGAACTATCTATGGATCCATGTGTTTGATAATTATGAAACTATGATGGCTGGAAATCAATGGTGGAACAACTCAACTGAAAAATATGGCATAGAACCTGCAACCCTATATTCAGGTCTTGGAGGGGAAACAGGAGGCTTTTATTATTGGCAAACTGAGAAAGAACTTGAATCAGATACTCCTGGTGACTTCTTAATCTTAAACTTTGCAAAACCAAAAGATTTAAATACAATTATTGAAGTTAATGAAGATGTTGAGAAACATTTCAAAAAAAATCTAGTCAAATCAGGTCTAGTTGGATGGGGTTATGCATCAAGAATTGCTCCTCAAAATTCAACTAGTCCTTCTATTATGTTCTGGGATGTATATGACAATTTAACAAACGTGATGAAGCATATGGCTGGAGGTGCAGCACTAGAAGGACTTGATAAATCTCTTAATGCTAAATTTGAAAAGGCTAATCCAGATGGATGGATAAACAGAATAATTCTTGAAAATATAACGGGAACTGTGCCTAATCAGTAAATTAAATAATCTTAAATAAATTAAAATGAAAAAAATATTTTTAATACTATTACTAAGTTTTGCAATTATAAGTTGTGAAAACACTCAATCTGATGTAAGTTCAGATTATCCTACTATTATCGATGAATCAGAATTAGTAGAGCTAACAAATAAGCAATATGAAGCTATGAATTCAGGTAATATTGAATCAGTTGTTGATATGTATGCTGATGATGCTATGTGGTCTTTTCCTAACGGAGTTAATATGGAAGGCAAAGATGCCATAAGAGGTATGCTTGAATCAACCACAAGTATCTGGAATATTACTTCAGGGGATGATACAAATTACATGGCAATGAAAGGAACGGATATTAATGAAGATGGTGAAGAGTTTGAATTTCATGTTCTTTTAAGTTGGGGTCCTCAAACATTTGCTAATGATGATACATCAATTACTGTTCCCTATCACAGTGCAACTTTCTTTGTAGGCGAGGATAAAAAAATCCAATGGACTGGTGCATTCTATGATAGAACAAAATTTGTAGAAGCATATGATGTAGATCCAATAAAATAAAGTTTAATATTTTATTATAATTAAACCCCTGATTTACAGGGGTTTTTTTATTTTTGAGATATAAAAAATTTAAATTATGAGAAAACTAGCTTTATTATTAATTATTTTATTTGCTTCATGTGAAGCTCCAACAACAGCTGTTAGCGAAGCAGATTCAAACACATTTGAAAAAAATGTTGAAACTTTAAAGAATAACTTCATTAAAGGGTACGAAGAAGGAGACTATGATAAAGTAGTTTCTGTATTTGCAGATTCTATTAGGTGGTATGGGCCTGGAGTAAATGCTGAAATGCTTCAAGGCATTGATATCTTGAAAGAAAATGTTTCTTTTTGGATGGGTAATTTTGAAAATATTTCTTTCACTGAAGGTGGTGGTCTTCCTGGCACAGATATTGGTTTTTGGGGTGGAAACACCTATCCTGTTTCTGATGCAATGTCTGGACCAAATAATGTAAGAATGTATGGTACATGGGATATAACTAACTCAACAACTGGGAAAGAAGCAACATTCAAACATTACGTGGTGTTAAATTTTAATGAAGATGGTCAAGTACACACAGTTACTGAATATGCAGATGTAGGTGGGTTAATGACAACTTTTGATGAATAATTGTTAATAATTATTTTATCTAATAGTCGTCATTACTAGAAAATCTTGATAGATTTACTTGTTGGCTTTCTGCTAACATAAATTGGTTTATGGTTAATTAAAAACCCTCAAGAAATTGAGGGTTTTTTTATTTATAAAAGATGATTATTTTAAGACTATTAACAGTATTAAATTATTGATTAATAGTTATAAAAGAGGTTAAACATAAATATAGTTGTCTACAAAATATTAACAACTACTGAGAATCACCTCTAATAGAATACTGTCTTATAGTAATAATCTTTCCATCCACTACATAATAACTTTCATGTTGTAAATTAGAATATTCCTCACGATCATCAGTTGCAGGATAAGTAATTAAAAAACCCGCTTGAACGTGTTCACCACCTATTGATGGATCAAGATCAACAGAGTAAGCGTAGTTATAGGACCAAGTAGCATTGTCCCCTGTACTAAATGATTCAACAAAGGAATCAAAAGTGCTAGTAGATACTCCATTAGGTCTTGTGACTACAACTGAATCCGCAAAATATGGTCTCATTCCCTCGTAATCCTGATCAGCCCATAGTTGATCAACAGTGTTTACAACATCAATTGCTTCTTGAGTTCCAAGATGCCATTGTGTGTCAGAATTTTCTCCAGTAACAAAACCAATTGATCTTTCTGAAGTGTTAGTATCACATCCACCTAAAAAAATAGCAAATGTAAATAGTGTAATTAAAATTGAATTTTTCATTGTAATTGTTTAAGTAACAAATATATAACTATTATAACAAAATAAAATGTATTTTTTTTAAAGTGTATTTTTTTTGGTCAA
>CABWZL010000018.1 GCA_902509805.1 uncultured Bacteroidota bacterium | reverse complement strand
ACTCAAAAAAAAATAATGAAAAAACTAATATTATTACTTCTTTTATTAACTACCTCATGTGTTGGGACACGAGTTATAAATAACAATAATGGCCCAAGCACTCAAATTGATTACTATAATTCAGAGATGACTAAAAAATTAGACTTTCCATTTTCTGATGCAACTATTGTAAACAATATAATCTATGTGGCTGGACAAGTAGGAAATATTCCTGGAACCAATGAATTAGTTCAAGGAGGTATTAAAGAAGAAACAAAACAAACTATGAAAAATATAGAAGGTGTTTTGCTTGCACTTGGTAGCTCAATGGACAAAGTGTTTAAATGCACATGCATGCTGTCTGATATATCTGAATGGGGAGCAATGAGTGAGGAGTACAGGAAATTTTTTAAAAAAAATAAAAAACCATCAAGAAGCGCATTTGCTGGTACAGGTTTAGCACTTGGAGCTAAAGTAGAAATAGAATGCTGGGCAATTAAATAATTTTAACGCTTTTGTTTAACCGAAGATTCCGATATTAATTCTGCCAAAAGCTCATCTGCCTTGTCATCTGCTTCTGATCTTTTCTTAGAATCAAATTTTTTGTAGACTGACATAAAATGATTTGCAGTTCTCCTAGAGATCTTTTTAAGTAGAAGAGCCTCGTTAACCCTCCTAAGGAAAATACTTTTTGAATTAATCTGCATTGGTTATAGTTACTTAAATTTAATAAAAAAACTTAATTATTATACCTTTTTAAAATTAATTTACAAAAGCATAATGTGAAATCTGAAGAGATAGGTAACATTCGAGATTTATTGCAAGAACCTAACTATATGAATAAAAGTAAATTAAGATTTAATTAAATATTGAAACTTAAGAAATATCTGAGTTTTATTGACCCTATAATGAGGTGAATTATAATCTTGAAATGCATCAATATAATTCTGATTTCCTCCAAAATAGAATATAGTGTCGGGATTAGGTCTCCACGAAATAAGTGGTTGAAAGAAAAATTGCTCAGAAAAATCATTGTACTCAGAAATAAATCTTAGATCAAACTCATTAGTAAACTGATATCTTAAATCTAACCTAGTTATAAAACCCTTAAAAAAGTATTCATTTGAAGTCAGCTTTTTTATGGAAGAATAATTTATTGAAGGTTTTACTCTAAAATTGTCAGTTATTGTAAGTTCTGATGAAAAATTAATGTTATTTGTCATACCTAGTTTACCCTCCCTGTAAGCAATATCTTTTCCAAATTTATAGAACATGCTAAAATTTATAAAATTTGATGGACGTGAGCTTATACGAAGCCAATGATTAATAAAGTCTTTGAACTGAAAATCAAGATGTGATTTTAAAAAATTATATTCATAATTATACAATACGTCTGTGTTTGCAATTGTCTTAAAATTCAAATATCCTTGAAAATTAGATCTTGCTAGTTCATCAAAATGATTAAGTTCAAAGTCATGCCTCAAACTTATTCTATAATTTTTAATAATTTTTTTATCAGGAAACTGATGAAAACTATGCCATAATGTATACTTTCTAAGATTATTTGTAGTAATAAAACCTAAATCAGATCTGAAACCGTCAGATAAATTAGTATACTCAATATATGAACGCCAAGTTTCAGTTTCTCTTCTAATTTGTGCAAAAAAGGCAGTTCCATTTAATTTTTCACCATCTAAAGCAACCGTATATTTTCCAAATTTTTTGTCACTATCAATCCAATCAGAATCGGGTTCCTTATTTGAATTCACAAAGAATTCAAATTCAAATTTCCAAATATTAGAAAATTTAAACAACCCATCAATACCAAATAAATTTCCATAAGCATCGCCCTCATAGAACCTGTTTGAGGCTAATAAACCTAATTGGGAATTAGAATTTATGAAATTTTGATATCTCAATATATTACTAAAGCTTTTACCACCAACTCCTGAAAATGACTCAAATTGAGTTGGAACTATGTAAGGGGTTTCATCATCAAAGGCTGACAAAACATAAAGTCGAGACTTTCTACCTTGATTTAAAATCTTAGATGCAAAAGAAGGATTGTTAATTGATCTTGAATAAAAAACATCTAAAGAATAGTCCATAACATCACTCCCTTTATTAAAAAAAGGTCTTTGCTCAGGATAATTTATTGCAGTTGGAGAGTTAACATCAATTTTGGTTGCATCTGCTTCAACTTGAGAGAAATCTGGGTTGATTGTACCCTCAATTAATAAATTTTTATTTAACTCAAAATTAAAGCCAATTCCGTAATTGTATTTAGGTGATGAATAATTTATATCATCATCATAATTCAATCTTTCACCAGAAATATTAGAAGACACATAGGGCAAGAAGTTTAATCCTTTTTCAATTTTAATATCCTTCATAACTATTGTATGATCCATTTGGCATAATTGACATGTGTTTTCTCGATCTTGCTTACTACTAAAAACACGTGCTCTAGCTCCTTGTTTGTTTATATCCCTATAGTATGTTGCCAGTTTTATTTTCCATTCTTGATCAATTCCATTAGGAAAAGGTATTTCAGCAAAAGGAATTATGAATTCAACTTCATAACCAAAGTCTGTAATTCTTCCCAAAGATTCAAAATCAAAATTTCTAGAAAAACCCCAGCCAGAACCTTGTCCTGTATATGAAGTACCTTCAACCCTAACTCCATCTGATTGACTTCCATAAAGATTTGAAGTAAAACCTAGATTATTCCTAGCATCTCCATATGTGTCAAGGTTAATCATTACTATATCATCTTGATAAAGTGAAGGGTTGTCTCTTGAATGAATAGATGCAGTTACGTTGTCTTTATAAGATCTAAAACCTACATAAAGAAAAGTGTCAGAGTATTTTAAATATCCTATTGTCTTGTAGGAAGGGGGATCATTATAACCAGGATCATGTTCATATTTAACATCTAATTCTATAGCATTATTTAGCTCAAATTCTGAAAGGATTCCATCTAATTTAAATTCAGATTTTTCTGATTTTGACAAGTTTAAAATTTCTGTCTGAGAAAAACTTATAAAAGACGAAAATAACAGGAATATTAGCGTGTTTCTTTTGAACATGAAAAATAAACTTAAGCAGATATTCTATAAAATAAAAATATTAATTCTTTAACCATAAAAACAATCTGAAATTAATTTTTACTAAGATTTTATTAAGTACTGGAATTTCATGAATAATTGTGATTTATTAACTCTGTAGTTTGGAGAGTTATAATCAACAAATTCATCTACAAAGTTTTGATTTCCTCCAAAATAAAATATTGTGTCAGGGTTTGGCCTCCATGATATTAGGGGCTGGGTAAAAAATTGATCAGAAAATTCATTGTACTCAGATATAACTCTAAAGTCTAAAGAACTAGTAAACTGGTATCTAATATCAAGCCTTGCAATATAGCCATCAAAAAAATATTCATCAGAATCTAATTTTTGTAATCTTGAAAAGTTAATGGAAGGTTTAATTCGTAAATTATCATTAAGAGTAATCTCAACTGAGGTGTTAAAAGAGAAACGCTCACCCAACTCTGGTATTTCCTCACGATATGCTATTTCATTTCCTGTACCAAATCCACCTTGAATATTTATGAAATCGAAAGGTTTTGATGAAATTCTTACATAATGACTCGTAAAGTTTTCAAATTCTGAAACTAAGTGAGTGTCATAAAAAGCGTGTTCATAATTATAAAATATGTCTGTATTTAAAATTGTAAGAACAGTAAAATATGCTTCAAAAGCTGACCTTTTTAATTTATTGGAGTAACTATACTCTCTATCATATCTTGCGCTAATTCTATAATTTTTAAGATACTTCTTGTCAGGATACTTATAGTACCCGTGCCATAATTCATATTTCTTTAGATCATTTTGAACAATAAACCCATTATCAGCTCTAAAAGTTGGAGAAATTCCAGTGTATCTTAAAAATGACCTCCAGTTTTGAGTATCTCTTCTAAGTTCACTATATAAAGCATTTCCACTGAAACTTTCTCCGTCAAGATTTACTGTATAATCACCAAATTTTTTATTAGAGTCTATCCAGTCTGCGACAGGCTCCTTATTTGAGTTTTTAAAATATTCTAGTTCAAATTTCCAGCCACCTGAAAACTTAAAAAGCGCATCCAATCCTAATAAATTCCCATAGGCATCTCCATTATAGAGCCTATTAGTTGCAAGTGCTCCAATTTGAATATTTGGATTTAAAATATTTTGATACCTGAGTACATTATTAAAACTTCTTCCGCCAACTCCTGAGAACGATTCAAATTGCGTTGGCACTACGTATGGAGAATCTTGATCTATAGCAGTAAGCATATAAATTCTTGATTTTCTGCCTTGATTCAAAACTTTAGATGCAAACGAGGGATTATTTATTGATCTAGAATAATATACATCCATTGTATAATCCATAACATCTATCCCTCTGGTAAAAAAAGGTCTTCTTTCTGGATAATTAATTGCAGTGGGAGAATTAATATCAATCTTTGTTACATCTGCCTCAACTTGAGAAAAATCAGGATTTAGGGTTGCCTCTAAAGATAAATTTTTATTGATCTCGAGATTTACTCCAATTCCGTAATTTACCTCTGGATTTGAGTAATTTATTCGATCATAAAACTTCTCTCTTTCACCTGATAAATTAGAGCTTACATAAGGTAAGAAATCTAAGCTCTTATTATAGCTTATGTCATTCATTACTATCGTATGGTCAATCTGACACAGCTTGCATGAACTATCATTATCGAGTTTACTACTATAAGATCGTACAGTTGATCCTTGTTTTATTTCATCTCTATAACCTGTGCTAAGTTTAAGTTTCCATTTTTGATCTTTACCGTTAGGAAAAGGGATGGATGAAAAAGGTATAATGACTTCAACTTCATATCCAAAATCTGTAAGTCTTCCCAGTGATTCCCAATTAAAATTTGGATCAAGACTCCAACCGCTACTTTGGCTTCCAAATCCAGATGATTCAACTCTAACACCGTCACTTTGACTTCCATAAATATTTGCACTAAAACCAAGATTATTTCTAGCATCCCCATATGTGTCAATATGAATATTCACATAATCTTCTGAGAATAAGGAAAAATTATCTCTTGAAAGTATTGATGCAGTAACTTCATCTCTATAAGCTTTAAATGCTATGTATACAAATTCTTCAGAATAGTTAACATATCCTGTTGTTTTGTATGATGGCACAGTGTTGTAACCTGGAGTGTGTTCATAAATAATCTCAATAGGAAAAGCATTTTTCAATTCTGATTCAGATAGAATTCCATCAAGTTTGAATTCAGAATCAGATGTCTTGATAAGCTTTAGTACTTGATTTTGAGAGTAACCAGAAAAACTTAAGGTCAGAAGTACTATTATTAAGATATTTTTCATGATAGATTATTAGACCGAAATAATTATTTAAAGTTTAAATTATTATTTGAGGGCAAATTTATATTTAATAATTAGAAAACAGTATTATGAAAAATCTTTAACTTTTATTTATACCCAAAGAATTTCTTGATATTGTTGGAATATCTTATCCAAATTGCAGCCATACTCCAAAGAGAACCTAAAGGTATCCACCAAAGTGCGATAACAATAGCGTAGAACTCTTTTTTATCAGCACTTTTAACCTTTTTTTTAAGACTACTGTAACTTAGTTTTTTCATTTAATCATCAAATATAGTTTGATGATTTTTAAATTAAAAGAAAGCTTTTGATTAATCTCTATGAAATAGACATTTCTTTTACCGCTCCTATAAAATGGTCTAACTCTTTTGTTGTTGTAAAAATATTTGGACTAATTCTACAGCCTTTAACATTTGCATAATCTATTGCAACAGTAAATATTTTATACTTTTTAAATAGTGTTTTAGCCATGTCAGATGGTGACATATTTGTAAGTCCTATGTTCGCAATTCCACAGCTTCGGTGATTGTCTTCTGGAGTATTAACAATTACATTCTTAAAACCTCTAAGTTTATCAGACCAATATCTTTGTAGAAATCTCATTCTTTCTTCTTTCTTTCTCATTCCAATCCATTTTATGTAATCAATTGAATTTGATATTGCTAAATCTGTATGAACTGGATGAGTTCCTATATGATTTAATCTTTTTATATCATTTTTGTTTGTGTTTCCATTTGCTAATAAAGGCCATATTTTATGAGTGTTATTTTTATTTATGTAAAGGAGGCCTGCTCCAAGTGGAGTTGCAAGCCACTTATGAAGGCTAGATCCATAATAATCACAATTAAATTCATCAATTGAAAAATCAAAATGCCCTACACAATGAGCTCCATCAACCATGACTTCAACACCATAATTGTGTGCCATTTCACATATTTTCTTAACAGGAAGAATCTGGCCAGTAATATTTATCATATGACAAATCATGATAAGCTTTGTATTGCTTGTTATTTGACTTTCATACAATGAGACAATCTCTTGATCATTCTTGGGATGATTGGGAACGGAAACAATTTTATTTACAGTACCATATCTATCTGAAACCTGTTCAAACATCTCTTTCATTGTCCCGTAGTCTTGTTTAGCATAAATTGCCTCATCACCTTTTTTCCATGGAAAACCAGAAATTATTAGGTCCAGAGATTCAGTAGCATTTCTTGTAATTCCTAGTTGATCTGGTGTAGAACCTACTAGCTCTGCCAACTCACTTATAACTCTATCTTTATTTTTTTTAAGCTCATATCTCATATAGTGAGACCCCTCAATATTAACATGTTTAACATGTTTAATAAAGTGTTCCAAAATAGGATTAGGGATAATATTATAATAACCACTCTCGAGATTTATATAATCATCTTTTAGAGTATAGTGTGACCTTATAGTTTTCCATAAAAGTTCGTCATCATCAATGATTGGAAGTTTGTCAGATACTTGCTTGATTTTACTAAGCTCATTAGCTGAAACTAATGGTGAAAAAGAAAGTGCACCAAGTGTCTTTATAAAATTTCTCTTATCCATTTTATTGTTAATTTTACTTCAATTTAATAAAAATGTTCAAAGAAATAAGTTTTTATCTCTTGATTTTCATACTGTTAAGCGGCTGCTCTAAGTCAGAAAATGAAAGCTGTAAATCTGAAAAAAAAATTATTGCATGTACAAAAGAATATATGCCAGTCTGTGGATGTGATGGTATTACCTATTCCAATAAATGTGTAGCTGAATCAGAGGGAGTAAATTCATGGAGTAATGGTGCTTGTAATAATTAATTTTCTCTACATTAGTAGCAAAACCTATTAAATTGAACTTAGAAAATTATTCGGATAACTTCTTTGAAGTTAATCATATAAACGGCTTTTTGCCAAAAAACAGTCCGCTCGCAGTTCTTCCAAAAAAATATACTGAACTTCAAGTTTTAATTGATGAAATGCCAATTAAAAAAGATGACGGAACAGATGGTTTGCTGTCAAGAAGAGGTGAAATTGAAAAAGGAGTAAGTACTCTATCTAATTTTAAAAACCTTGTAGAGAGTGAGGAAGATATTTTAATAATTCAAGCCTTATTTAGAGCATATGCTTTTCTTAGCAGTGCTTATTTATTAGCTCCTGCTCACTTTAACTATATTGATACAAAAAAATATGGTCAAGCTCATAAAATATTACCATCTCAAATTGCTGAACCTTTTGTAATTGTTAGTAAGAAGCTTGATGTTTACCCATTTATGGATTACCATTATGCATATTCACTGGGTAACTTTGTTAAAATAGATAACTCTAAAGGATATGAATGGGAAAATCTTGCTATGGCAGCAAAATTTTCTGGAATGGATGATGAAAGAGGTTTCATAATGCTTCATGTCGATATAAATCAACATTCTCCAGAATTAATTGGGAGTATACTTGATTATCTTAAAGCAGATGAAGATAAAAGTGTAAATCTATCTCTTTCAAAATGTCTTTCTGCAATGAAAAAAATAAATGAAAGAAGACAAGTAATGTGGCAGGCATCAAGATGGAAACATTATAATGATTTCAGAGTTTTTATAATGGGTATTAAAGGAAATGATGAAATTTTTGGTGATGGAGTTATTTATGAAGGAGTATCTGATAAACCTGTTCAATATAGAGGTCAAACTGGTGCTCAGGATAATATAATTCCTACAGCCGATATTTTTACTGGAGTTATTGGATACTATCCAACTAATGATCTTACAAAATATCTTCTTGATTTAAGATCTTACAGGCCAAAATGTATTCAAAATTTCTTGTCTGATATTAAAGATGAAATGGGCAATAACAGATTGTTTAATAATTTGAAAGAGTCAGAAAATGAGGAAGGGTTCTGCTTACTACTTCAAATACTTGATGAGATTTATTACTTTAGAAATGGTCACTGGCAGTTTGTACAGAAATATATAATGGCTAATACTAAATATGCTAAAGCAACCGGTGGAACTCCTATTATTTCTTGGATTCCAAATCAAATTACAGCAGTTCTTAATTATATGTCAGATGTTATAGATCTAATTCCAGAAGGAACAAAACATCTCAATAAATCTTCATATTTAGACAGTATAAAAAAGAAAAAAGATTTACTTAATAAACAGTTACAATTACTTCACGGCGATGACTACAATGCTGACGAAGTATTTTCTCTCAATAAGAAAATGAATCTTAATGATGATTAATTAAAATCTTCAAAACCTTGTTTGTGTTAAAAATTATTCAGTACTTTGCATTACATAGTACCTAGAATATATGAGTACAAATAATTTTAAAACACAAATTCGAAAAGGGTTGATTGAATTTTGTGTTCTTCAAATTATCTCAAGGGGTGAAGTCTACACAACTGATATAATTTTAGAACTTCAAAAATCAGAAATGATAGTTGTAGAAGGTACTCTTTACCCTCTGCTTAATAGACTGAAATCATCAAATTATGTTAATTACTCATGGAAAGAATCAAAACAAGGACCTCCGAGAAAGTATTATGTTTTAACAAAAGAAGGAGTCAATCACTTAAAAGAACTTCATCTATCATGGCTAGAAGTTGACAAGGCGGTTAAAAAAATAATAAATACAAAAAAATGATGAAAAAAATATTTTTGATTTTATCTATTCTGTTCATTTCAACTACTCAATCACAAGAGATTGATAGAGATAATCTTCTAGGGGAATGGGAATTTATACTAGATATAAAAGATGTAATAAAAAACTCAGATGAATTAAGCAGATTTGAAAAATTAGCAGCAAGAACTTTTTCTGGAGTTATTCAGAAAGCCCTAGATAATACAGAAATATTAATTGATTTTAATAAAAATAATACTGCTGCAATAGTAATAACTAGAGATGAGAAAACAGAAAGCAAAGTAGTTTTTAATTGGGAAATAGATGATAACGGTTATTTAATATTAGATGAAACAGATGAACAAAATGAAATTCAATTAGGCGATACTGCATATTGGGTCTTTGATGATGATAAATTAGTTCCTTATGATTTAAAGGCAAATATTAACGAGGGAATATTATTGATTAAAGTAAAATAAAATGAAAAAGACACTAAATATAAATATAGGAAGTAGGGTTTTTAATATCGATGAGGATGCTTATGATCTCCTTTCTAAGTATTTAGAATCTATCAAAAAGTATTTTGAAAAAATAAAAATAGATGAAGATATTTTTGAAGATATTGAAAATCGTATTTCAGAAAAATTTGCCTCAACATTAGACAAAAGACAATCACTAAATATTGATGACGTAAATAACATTATTAAAGAAATGGGCACTCTTGAGGATTTCAAAGAAGCATATACTGACTTTGAAACAAATGAACCTAAAAGTGAGGGACAAGAATCAAATACTAAAGAAAATAAAAAAAGAATATACAGAAATTCAACTGACAAAGTGATAGGTGGTGTTGCTTCAGGGCTAGCAAATTACTTTAGTCTAGATCCAATTATTTTTAGATTACTTTTTATTGCTTCTATTTTTACTGGCTTTGGGGTTATTGCTTATTTGATTTTTTGGATTGGAATACCTTCAAATGAAAGCGGAAAAATTAATGAAAATAAAAGACTTTACAGGGACGGAGACAACAAAATATTAGGAGGGGTTGCATATGGATTAGGGAATTATTTTGGAATAGATCCTGCAATTATTAGAATACTTTTTATAGTATCTATTTTTATTGGAGGTTCAGGAATAATAGCATACTTTATTCTATGGGTATCAATTCCTGAGGCAAAAACTGTTGGTGAAAAAATGAATATGAAAGGGTATCCACTTACTCTTGAAAATATTGAAAAATTTATTAAGGAAAAGCTTCCTCAAAATGATGGCAAGGAAAACATTTTTGTTAAAATTATTTTATTTCCTTTTAGAGTAATAGGTCCAATATTTTTAGGAATTTTAGCATTAATTATTCCTATTTTAAGAATATTATTCGGCTTTATCTTTTTTGTATTTTCTATTGTAATTATTGTTTTTTTATTAGTTTTTTCACTAGCAGTTTTAAAATTAGATCTACAAAACGCTGAAGCTATAGCATTTGGCAGCTTTGACGGTGTATTTATAAGTGGTATAGATTTATCATCTATAGTGGGCGAATTACCATTTTATCAGCAATTATCAGTTATCTCATTACTTGTAGTGGCACTATTATTCGCTATAATGATTATTTCTAAAGTATTATTCAACATAAAAAATAATTCTTCTGGTAGATTGATTGGCTTATTCTTTATTGGTATTATTTTATTCATTTTTAACCTTATGGTTCTTGGTAATACGATTGATAAATGGGAAAAAAATGGACAAATTGATGAATGGATAGATGAAGGCAAGATAATAATTGAAGATGGTGATTACCAAGTACTACATTGGAAGAAGAGATATCATAGATATTAAACTTCTTTTATTTTACTAATTTAGCGCCCATTATGCCTCGTATTTTACTTTTTATTTTCCTAATAATTCAAAACTTAGCTTATTCTCAAAAAGAATTTAATCTAATCAAATCATCCGAAAACACTATAGTTTTAGACGGTATTATTTCTGAAGATGAAAAAAGAAATTCAAAAATTGCAACAATTGACTTCGAACAAGAACCTGGAGATAATATTCCTACTAAACTAGAGTCTGAAGTTTATATTACATATACTGATACCTTCATTTATTTTGGAGTGAAAGCTTATGGTAACCCAGAGAATATTAGAGGACAAATAAAACCCAGAGATCAAGCAGATTATGCAAATGAAGACATGATCTTTATAAGAATTGATCCTTTTGGTGACTCAAGATCAAATTATATTTTAGGATCAAATGCATTTGGAAGCCAAGTTGACCTTCGAGTTAAAAATGCTACGAGTGAGGAAGACTCTTTTGACTCATCATATAATGCTGTTTTTGAAACTAAGAGCTCTGTAGTAGATGATGGATATATTTTAGAGTTTAAAGTTCCCATTAATTCTCTTCCGTATCCTCCTGGCAAAAATCAAAGATGGAATTTTAATATATCTAGGGTTTTTACTCTTAATGGAACTTTTTATAGAAGTCAAACTCAGCCATATGACAGGTCAGATCCTTGCTGGGTGTGTCAAGTTACAGATAAACTAATTATGAATGATATTGTATACAATGGGAAGACTGAACTATTGCCTTACATTTCATCAAACATATCTGGCCAAAGACAAACAAGGTATAACGATCCTATTGAATATGGAAAAATTAAAGGTGATGTTGGAATTGGTCTCAACTATGATTTTTCTCCATCATCTTCTATTGAAGCGACAATAAACCCTGACTTCTCTCAAATTGAAGCTGATAGGACACAAATAGATATTAACTCTTCTTTTGCTCTAGATTACCCTGAGTTAAGACCTTTTTTTAATAAAGGAATGGATTTACTAAAGTTTATGGATAGAGGATTTTATTCAAGGACAATTAACTCCCCTAGCTTTTCTTCAAAATTTGTTAATCTTGGAAAAAATTCAGGGACAATTCTTTTAAGTGCTGTAGATGAATTATCCCCATATTTGGTTGGAGGTGAAGATAAATCATATAGTGGGAGTGGAGGCATTAGTTATGTAAATTCATTTCGCCATCAGAGATTAATTAATGATGTATCTAAATATGGAATATTTACTACAAACAGATACTATAAAGAAGGTGGTTATGGAAATCTAATTGGAATTGACGGGTTATTCACATTTAACACAATATGGAGATTTCAATTTGAATTTTCTAAAAATTTTAATAAAGAGCCTGTTGCTAATTGGATTGAAAGTGAGGAAACGTTTTTAGATAAAACAGTAAAATTAGATGGAGAAGAATTTAAAGGAAGCGCAAGTTACATAAGACTATCTAGAAATACAGAGCATTGGAATACTAATATATTTTATAAAGGAATATCTCCAGGTTTTAGAGCAGATATTGGGTTTGTCCCGAGAATTAATAGAAGACTAGTCTCTATTTATCATGGCTATGAGGCTTTTTATGATAAAAAATATCTCAAAGAATTTT
>CABWZL010000017.1 GCA_902509805.1 uncultured Bacteroidota bacterium | reverse complement strand
TTGATAACAGTATACCAATAATTATTGCAGACAGTTTTGACGAAAAAAGTCTTAGTGATATGACTAAGAGATCTTCCGTTATATGTAGTACTGTTGGTCCATATTCAAAGTATGGTTCTTTACTTGTTAAGTCTTGTGTAAAATCTAAAACTCATTATTGTGATTTAGCCGGAGAAGCTCAATGGATTAGAAAAATGATAGACTTATATCATGATGAGGCAAAAAACAATGAGGTAAAAATTGTAAATAGCTGTGGTTATGATTCAATACCATCAGATTTAGGGATTTATTTTATACATAAAAGTCTTTCAAAAAAGAATCTTAAAGTAAGTATGAGAGTAAGTGGAGCAAAAGGAGGTTTAAGCGGTGGAACCTATGCTAGTATGCAAAACATCATGGAAGAAGCGACTAATAATAGGGAGGTTAGAAAAAGCTTATCAAATCCGTATGGTTTAAATCCCTCTGGAGAACAAAGTGGTCCTGACAAAAGAGATTTGACATCTGTTGTTTATGATAAAAAAATTAAAAGCTGGATAGCACCTTTTGTAATGGCAGGCATAAATACTAGAATAGTTAGAAGAAGTAATGCTTTAAGTAATTATAAATATGGTAAAGATTTTAAATATGATGAGGCAATTATGACAGGTAATGGATTCAAGGGTAAACTTAGAGGAACACTAATATCAATTCCATTAATTTTTTTAGCGGCAAAACCAGGATCTCTTTTTAATAAAATTTTTAATTTTTTCACACCCAATCCAGGAGAAGGTCCAAATAAAAAAGAAAGAGAAAATGGATATTTTAATTCAAAGTTTTTCGTCTTTCAAGAAGACTCTAATACTTCTATTTTCAAGGTCACAGGTGATAGAGATCCAGGATACGGTTCAACTTCAAAAATGTTAGCTGAGAGTGCAGTATGTCTAGCTAAAGATGATTTAAAAAAGACATATGGAGTGCTTACTCCCTCTTATGCTATGGGTGACAATATTTTAGAAAGACTTGAGTCAAATGCTGGCTTATCTTTCAAAAAAATTAAATAATGTTTCTAAATACAAATCTCAAGAAGTTACTAATTATAGGATTATTAGTAGAAGCTTTAATATTTGTATTTTTTTATCAGATAACGGACAATTGGGGAGAAATTTTTAGACTTTCCGCAAGGTATTCTGGAAGATTATCTCTAATTATTTATCTAATATGTTTTTATCACTTTACATTTTCATTTATTAAAAAAAACTCATCTGAAAAACTTAATAATAGTATAATTGTATTCTGCTTCCTTCACTTTATTCATTTCATTTTTTTAGCTCTTTCTGTTTATCTTAATGATCTTCCAATAATTCCCATAAAATTGACAGGTGGATTTATAGCTTATTTAATGATTTTAATATATCCTGTAATGATTAATAAGATAAAAAAAATGGTATACCATTTTATCTATTATTATTATGTTGGGATCGTTTTTGCAGCCACTTATTTATCTAGAATTCAAGGAAATTTCGAAGGAGCCAATCCAGAAACTTTTCATTTTATTGGTTTAGGGTTGATAGTAGCTAGTTTTATATTGTTTACTATTCTGATAATGAAATTCAAAAAATCAATAAATTATTAATTGATTTTATTAAAGTTTAAGATTACACACCTAATATTATTTCTTTACAATTTGTTAACGTTAGAACATATAAATTATTTGTAATTAGATTATCTTTGCAAAAAATTTGAAAAACCCCAAACAATAAACCATGAAAAATTTAATACTTTCTTTAACAATTTTACTAAGCTCATTAACAGTTTCTGCAAATGAAACCAACCCAAAAATATACGGATATTGGTTAAATAACGATAGTGAAATTTTACTAATACAAACAGATAATACTTTTTCCCGAAGATCAAAATCTGATATTATTGCTCAAGGGAAACTAGTAATTAATGAAAATAATATCAGTGTTTTAAGATCTGATACCGGTGAAGAATATAAATTAGAGTATTTTTTAGGTGAAGAAACTCTAGTAGTTAAAAAACCAAATTCTGATCAGGCTTGGTTATTCACTAAAATAGGCAACTAAAACTTATATAAATTAATTAAGTCTTTTTCATATATTAGAACTAAACTTCTATATGAAAAAGACTCTACTAATACTTGCTTCCCTTCTTATTTCATTCTCTTTATACAGTCAAAAGAAAAGTGTTGATTCTTTGACCAAGAAAATGACTGTTTCTAAAGGAATTATAAATTCATTTACTGATAATAATAAATTATTTTTTGAGATTCCAAATGGTCTTTTAAATAAGGAAATATTAGTTGTAACTAGACTAGCACAAGTTCCTTCTGGGTATTCCCCATACATAAATGCTGGCTCTAAAACTTCAGAGCAAGTAATAAGTTTTTTTAAAAAGAATAACAGGGTAGATATTAGACAAATATCCTTCAATAATATAGCAGATGAAGGCGATCCAATTAATCAAAGTGTAACAGAAAATAACTTCTCTCCAATACTAGCAAGTTTTGAAATTAAGAATGATGATGAAACATCTTTATTAATTGATGTCTCTGATTATTTTTTGAAGGATTCTCCTGGATTTAATATCATAAATCCTAGGTTGAAAGATAATTATAAAATTGGAAGTGTAGATAAAAAAAGAAGTAGTATTGATTCAGCTAGAAGTTTTCCTAAAAATATTGAAATACTTAGCACATTAACATTTAACACTAGTAAGCCTCCAAGGGCAAATAGGACTAAGACCTTTAGCTTCCAAGTTAATCACTCATTTATTTTATTGCCTGAAGAAAAAATGAAAGTTAGAGATTATGATCATAGAGTAGGCTGGTTTACAGTTAATAAAATAGACTATAGTTCTGATGCTTTAAAATCTGACTCCTATAGACTTATTAGAAGGTGGAGACTTGAGCCAAAAGATGAAGAAGCTTACTTAAGGGGCGAATTGGTTGAGCCAAAAAAACAAATAATTTATTTTTTAGATCCAGCAACTCCAAAAAAGTGGAGGCCTTATTTTATTAAAGGAATCGAGGATTGGAACTCAGTATTTGAAAAAGCAGGATTTAAAAATACAATTGTTGCTAAAAACCCTCCATCTAAAGAAGAAGATCCTGATTTTAGTCCTGAAGATATTAGATACTCAACTGTAAGATATGTTGCTTCTGAAACACGAAATGCAACAGGCCCAAGTGTTTCTGATCCTAGAACAGGTGAAATATTAGAAAGTGATATTATATGGTATCATAATCATTTAAGGTCTTATAGAAATCGTTATTTAGTTGAAACAGGAGCTGCTAATCCATCTGCAAGAACTCTTAATACTCCAGAAAAGGAAATAGGAGAAATGATGAGAAGAGTTATCTCGCATGAAATTGGACATGCACTTGGACTTCCTCATAATATGAAAGCTAGTAGTGCTTACCCTGTAGATTCATTGAGATCAGGTAAGTTTACTCAAAAGATGGGTATTGCGACTACTATTATGGATTATGCTAGATACAACTATGTTGCACAACCTGGAGATAAAAATATAAGATTTGTTAGACAACTTGGACCATACGATGATTATTCAATTGAATGGGGTTATAGATATTATCCTGGAAAAACTGTTAAAGAAGAAAAGGAAATTTTATCAAAAATAGTTGATCAGAAAAGTCTAGACTCAACCTATATGTTTGGATCAGCAGGAGGTGATCCAAATTCTCAAACTGAAAATATTGGAGATGATCCTGTAAAAGCAAGTAGTTATGGACTTAAAAATTTAAAAATTGTTTCAGAAAATTTAATTAACTGGACTTATGAACCTGGAAAAGACTATGGTGATCTTGAGGAATTGTATGATGAATTACTCTCGGTTTACAGAAGATATATATTTCATGTAATAGGTGTAATAGGGGGAATAAATCAAACCCTTGTAAACACAAATCAAAATGATTCTTATACATATGTCAATGTAGATAAGCAAGAACAAATAAGAGCTCTAAACTTTCTTGATAATGAATTATGGGAGACTCCAACTTGGTTATTAAATAAAGATATTATTTCACAATTCAACAACTCTGATGGGCTATTTAAAATTGAGGGTATGCATGAACGTGCATTAAATTCTCTACTATCATACAGAAGATTAAATAGAATGTTGTCTTCAGATAATTCAATAAAAGGAAATACTCTTAAATATTACGAACTGTTTGATAATTTATATGAATCCGTATTTCAAAAGATTAATCCATCAGATCAAATTAAAAGAAATCTTCAAATTAGTTTTACACAGAAGATTATTGAATTAATTACAAATGAAGACCTAAAGGATGGAATTAAATCAAAAGCTTTGTCTATTAAACAAAAAATAAATAAAATATCATATCGAAAATCTAAATCTTCAAACAGTGATATAGTAAAAGATCATTTTAATTATATAGTTTTCTTAACAAATGATAAAGATTAAAGCATTTTTGATTTAAATAAATAAAGTGAAGATATTAGTGTAATTGGGAACCAATCTTTATTTTCATTACAATAAATTAGGTGCTTAGTTGACTTTGGGTCGTAAAGCTTATTCTTTTTTGAGTTTGATATGATTTCTTTTTTTGAAAAACTATCCTCTAGATCTGTTATTATTTTATCAGAAAAATAATTTAATACTGTAACAGGAATCTTAGTGTATCCAAGTTCCTTTAATGCAGTATATCGATGGTGGCCATCAATAATTAAATTAGACTCACTACAAATTAAGATGGTTGATATTATTAAATCATCATCTTTATACTTAAGATTATTTTTCAATATTTCTTTCTTATCCAACAGCACTTTTTCATGTGGGATTAATAAATTGATATCTCGCTCCTCAATTCCCAAAATAATATCTTTATCTACTTTTATTGAATACATAATTTATTCACTTAAAATTGCCTCCGCCTCTATTTCAACCAAATAATCATCACCAACTAAATTGGCTTGAACAAGAGTGTTTGCAGGGTTTATATCTTTAAATCTTCTACCATGTGTTTCAGCTACTTTTTCCCAATCATTGATGTTTTTTACAAAAACTCTAGTTCTAACTACATCTTCTAACCTACCCCCTAATGATGAAATAGATGCCTCAATCTTGTCAATTATAAAATCTGTTTGAGCAATAGGATCTTTTATTCCAATTACTTTATTGTCATGGGTAGCAGTAGTTCCTGAAACAATAATTCTATTACCAAATTTAACTGCTCTAGAATAGCTGGCCATTTTCTCCCAACTTGTATTACTTGATATATTTTTTCTCATCCGATTAACATTTTTGACATCATATACATTTGGAATTGAATCAAGGTGGTGACTCAAATCGCCAGATGCAGTAAGATATGGTGGCTTTCTATATTCATCACCACAATCTCCTGGAACTCTGTTTAATAAATTTAAAGATTTAGAAATTAAATTCTTCTCTTCTAGTGAAAGAGTAATATTAGATATTTTTTTATGATCCTCTATGTGATTGTTTTCTCCAAGTCTTGCTCCTATTATAACAGATGCTACATTTGGATCTTCAAGTATATATCTACTTGAAATATTTGCTATTGATGTATTCTTTTTTTCAGCTATTAAATCTAACTGTTCTAATAGTTTTTGAAATTTATCCCACCCTCCTGTAATATCAATAAATCTCTTATATTTCATTTGAGACCAATTAAGGTCATTATCTATTTTAGGTTCATTTTTGCCGAGCCATCTGTTTGATAAAAACCCTCCTGCTAGAGTTCCAAAAGCAAATAATTTTATATTAAACTCTTTACATAATTCAGACATTTCAAAACTAGCTCTTCTGTCTAATAAAGAATAACAGATTTGATTAGAAACAATAGGAATTCCAGATGATATAGCAATCCTTAAATGACTTGTATCAAAGTTTGTTACACCAATATTCTTAATAAGACCCTCATCTTGTAAATCCTTTAGATAATTTAAAGCATCAATCCAACTTGAATCTTGATAGTGCCATGCATGAAATTGCATCAAATCTATTTGAGGTTGATTCATTCTACTTAAAGCTTTTTTCACAGCTTCTCTTGTTGAATCTCTTGAAATTTTTCCTGGCACAGGCACCCACTTAGTAAATAGATTAATTTTATCTGAAAGTTGATGTTTATTTTTAAAAACTCCTGCAATAATTTCACTTGATCCGTAGTGATCAGCCATATCAAAAGCTGTAAAACCATTATCAGCATATGAGTTTAAATAACCTGAAGCATTTTCTGGATCTAAAATATTTCCATCTTTCTCCATATCCGCTATTTGCCATAACCCTATAACAATTCTTGGAATAGTTAGTTTATCAGAAAGTCTTACAAATTCATCCATAACTATTCCAATGGTAATTTTTTATATGTATCAATGTTTTTAGTTTTTACTCTATTCCATCTTATTAAAAAATACAAAGTTGCTGCTATCATAACAATCAAGTAAATATAAGTTGAATGAAAATACCATCCATCTACATTTGATGATAGATCCTTAAGGGTATGAATAACTAAAAATATTAAAATTATAATCGATCCCATGAAACCAATTAAAAGCTGAATTGTTCTGTTTTTTACTATTGTGATACTATTATAGAGTATTGGATTTACTCTCTTAATAGAAATGAGTGTCATACACATTAATAGAAAATTTATCATCATTGCTGTAACCATAATATCAATTCCTAAGAAAAAATCTCCTGCAAAATGAGATCCAAATGCGCCTATACTTGCAACAATACCTACATATATTATTGCCCTATAAGGTGTGTTAAACTTAGGATGAATTTCTGAAATTTTTTCAGGAAAAATATTATCCTTAGACCATGCAAACATTAGTCTTGAAACAGATAAAATCATTGCTGGCAAATCATTTATAAGAGCTATTGCTGCTCCAATTAAAATAAGTGTTCCCCAAAAAGAAGGTAAAACATAACTAAGTAATCCTGGAGCAGTTATATCCTTTATCAAAGATTCATCTGCTACAAAATTCCATGGAATAATATTATAAACTGAAATAGTAAATAGAATATAATAAAGTGAAACTATGAAAATTGCCAATAAAATTGCTCTCGGAATATTTTTTGTAGGGTTTTTAGCTTCATTACCTGTTTGGGCAATTGCATCAAAACCTATAAAACTTGAAAACATTAAAGTAGATGCCGTTAGAAATATCCTCCAATCAAATGACTTTTCCAAGACAGGTTCAATAATTCTACTTTCAATTCTATAGACAGAATCAATAAAATCATTTTGATCAAAAAGTAAACCAGATATAATTACTATACTTCCCAAGCTAAACATTATAATTAACATTGGGATAAGTGTGTTTCTATATAGTTTACCTCCAATAATATTTACATAAACAAAAAGCCATATAAATAAAAGTGATATTATCAATCTTATAGACCCTACTTCCAAAAAATTAGAAATATTATAAAATTCTAAATTGAAAAAAATATCACGAATAAATGGAACAATTATATAAGAAATAACTCCAATAACAATTGATAAACCAAACCACTGAGAAAAACTTGCTATAAATCCAAGATATGGATTTAGCCCTCTACTTGCATACAAATAGCTTCCTCCTGCTCTTGGCATAGCAGATGATAATATTGCATATGCAAATGCAGCAAACACAGCAGGAATTGCAGCAAATAAAAATGCTGGCACAACATACGGTCCAATTCCAGGTACATTTTTTTGGATCATGAAGGGTATAACATTTATTGAAGCACCCATCATAGAACAAATTCCAGTAGCAGTTATTAATAACAATCCCATTTGCCTGATCAACTTATTTTTATTCACAGTGTTTAAATTTTAATGGTCCTGCAAATTACATATTATTTAGAACTACTTTTTGTACATTTAAAAAATGTCAACCAAATCACATTGGGAAAAAATTTACTCAGAAAAAAGTCCTCAAGAGGTATCTTGGACTCAAGAAATACCAGTAACATCGATTGAATTTTTTGAAGATTTTAAATTAAGCAAAACATCTCCAATAATTGATGTTGGAGGAGGTGAAAGTAAATTTGTTGACTATCTTCTTGATAACGAATACCAAAATATTTCTGTTCTTGATATTTCTGAAAGTGCAATCAAAAGAGCTAAGGATAGGCTTGGTGAAAAATCTAAAAAAGTTGATTGGATTGTATGTGATATAAATAATTTTGCACCCAAAAAAAAATATGCACTATGGCATGATAGAGCTGTTTTTCATTTCTTAACCTCTAATATTGAAATTAATAGATATGTTGAAAATGTAAAACAAAATTCTGAAAATTTTATAGTTGGAACTTTTTCAACTTCAGGTCCAAAAAAATGTAGTGGACTAGAAATTACTCAATATGATAAAAGTCTATTGAGTAAATTATTTGAAGATTCTATGGAAATTGAAAAGGCGGAATACATTAATCACACGACTCCTTTTGAAACAACTCAAAATTTTATATTTTGCAGCTTCTCATCAAAATAAATTAATAAAAGTTATGGAATACAATAAACTGCCAGGTACAGATATTGACATAAGTAAAATATGTCTTGGAACTATGACTTGGGGTAGACAAAATTCAGAGGCTGAGGCATTTGAGCAAATGGATTATAGCCTGGATCAAGGTGTAAATTTTTTTGATACTGCAGAACTATATCCTGTTCCTGCATCACCTGAAAGATATGCTGATACAGAAAAAATTATAGGTAATTGGATTAAATCTAGAAACTCTAGAGACAAAATTATTTTGGCTTCCAAAATTGCAGGCCCTGGAGATTACACTGCTCACATTAGAAAGACAGGTTATAAAGGTGATTCTATTGAAGATGCTGTAAACGGAAGTCTTAAAAGATTAAAAACTGATTATCTAGACTTATACCAACTCCACTGGCCAGATAGAGCAACAAATTATTTTGGAAAAAGAGGATTTGAATACATAAACGATGGCTGGGAAGATAACTTTAAAGAAAATTTAGAAACTCTAAAAAAAATAGTTGACTCAGGAAAAGTTAGACATGTAGGATTGTCTAATGAAAATGCCTGGGGAATAATGAAATATCTAGAATATTCAAAAACAGGGCTACCAAAAATGATAACAATTCAGAATCCTTATTCTCTTTTAAATAGATTATTTGAAGTTGGAAGTGCTGAAATTTGTAAAAGAGAAAATGTTGGACTTCTAGCATATTCTCCTCTAGGCTTTGGAGTGTTGTCTGGTAAATACAGAAATGGTAATATGCCCAAAAACAGTAGATTAAACTTATTCTCAAATTTAGCTCGTTTCAGTAATGAAAAATGTTTTGAAGCAACAGAACTTTATTATAATATTGCCAATAAACATAATTTAAGTTTAGCTGAAATGTCATTAGCTTTTGTTAATGATAGGCCATTTGTTACAAGCAATATTATAGGTGCAACAAATATGGAACAACTTAAAGAGAACATAAATAGTATAAATCTTAAGCTCTCAAAAGAAATTATTTCTGAAATTAATTTAGTTAGTGAGAAAATTCCAAATCCAGCACCTTAAGATAGATTAGATTTTAAAAATTTCTATTTTCAAAATTTTCATTCTTTGGATTTGGTCCAAATTGATTTTCACCTAGCTCTCCTTCTGTAACAAATAGTATAATTAACCAGATTGGTCCAATTATCGGAAGTATAATAAGAAGATACATCCATCCACTTTTTCCCACATCATGAAGCCTCCTTATTGCCACTGCAATTGATGGTATAAGAACAGCCAGGCCATATCCAATATAAATAGGACCATATCCTATAGCAAAAGCTGTTCCCAGAATATTATCTAAATAAAATGATACAATTGAAATAATTGAATTAATTAAAACAAACATCCAATACTCTTTTCTTCTTGCCCTTCCATTAAAGTCAAAATAAGAATTGATTACTTTTAAATACCATTCCATTTTTTTAATTTACAAACTTAAAAGCTGAATAACAAAAATTAGTATATCAGTAACAATTCAAATGGTATTAGAAAACTCAAAAATATCGATTAAAGAAGCACAAAAAATACTTGCACTTAATTATGATATTAAAGGCTCCATTGAAAAACTTGATGGTGAAATAGATTTTAATTTTAAAGTTCAATCATTAAAAGGCAAACACTATTTACTTAAAATATCAAGACCTGATTTTGAATCTGATTATACAGATTTTCAAATTAAACTGCTAGATCATTTAAATAAAAACTGTGAAATCGAATTAGCAAGAAATATATTAACAACTAATGGAAGAAAATCATGTGTGACAAAAGATAGTTTAGGAAGAGACCGATCTGTTAGATTATTGTCTTGGATAGATGGAAGACTATGGAGTCAAGTAAACCCTCATAACCAATCTTTAAGAAACGAGTTAGGATCTAAAACTGCTAAACTCTCAAATTCACTTATTGGTTTTAATCATTCCTTTTCCAAAAGAGAAATTGAGTGGGATATTTCAAATTCATTATGGGTTGAAAATCATATTGATGAATTTAATAATAATGATAAAATAATTCTTTTTAAACATATTCAAGATTTTAAAAAAAACCTTCCAATTTATAATGAGTTTGCAAAGTCAATTATTCATAATGATATTAATGATAACAATATTATTGTATCTAATGACTTAATAAGTCCATCAGTTAAATCAATTATTGATTTTGGCGACTCTGTTTATACTCAAACTATAAATGATCTAGCAATTACATGTTCCTATGGAATTATGAATTTAAATGATCCACTATCAGCATGTTGTGAAATAATTACTGGATACAATGAAATCTTAAATATTAATGATGCTGAACTAAAATTATTATACAATTTGATTGGCATGAGACTTGTAATTTCTGTTACAAAATCTTTAATTAATAGATCTAAAGAGCCTGATAATAAATATCTACTAATAAGTGAAAAACCCGCTTGGAACCTACTTAAAAAATGGACTGAAGTTGATCCAGAATTTGCATATTACTCGTTTAGAAATGCATGTAACTTGAATTCTCATCCTAACCAAAAAAAGTTTTATGAGTGGGCACAAGAGAATCATTTTTCAGTAAATGATTTATTCCCGAATATTAAACAAAATGAGTTTTATAATATTGATTTAAGTGTAGGTAGTAAGTGGATTGGAAGTAGAAATGAAATTGAGGATTTAGATTTATTTCAATATAAAATTGAAAAACTTCAAAAACAAAATCCCAACAAAATCATAACTGGTGGGTATCTTGAGCCAAGATCTATTTACACTTCAAGTTCTTATGAAAAATTGGGGAATTTTGGTGATGAAAGCAGAACTATTCATTTAGGATTAGATTTTTGGCTGCCCCCTGGCACAGAAGTAAATTCAATATTTGATGGAGAGGTAGTTGCAGCTGTTAATGATAAAGGAAATAAAGAATATGGAGGGCTAGTAATTATAAAACATAATATAAATAATCTTGAATTTTATACTCTCTATGGACATAATACCGTTGAAAGTGTATTGAAAAATACTATTGGAAAAAAGATTAAAAAAGGTGATAAAATTGCAGAGATTGGAGATTATCCAGAAAACGGAAATTGGGCACCCCATCTTCATTTTCAAATAATGCTGTCAATGCTTAATTATGAGGTAGATTATCCTGGAGTATGTTATTATAATCAAATTGATGTTTGGAGAGATTTATGTCCTAATCCTAATCTACTTTTTAAGGCTACAAATCTAGAAAATAATAAACAAGATACAGATGATGAACTTATCAAATTCCGAGATGAAAATCTTGGAAAAAGCCTCAAACTTCATTATGACAACCCAATTCATATTGTAAGAGGAGAAGGTGTGTATTTGATTGATAAATTTGGAAAAAAATATCTTGACACAGTGAACAATGTAGCTCATGTAGGTCATGAGAATGAATCAGTTGTAAGTGAAGGACAAAGTCAAATGTCAGTTTTAAACACTAACTCAAGATATTTACATAAAAATATTAATGAACTCTCTAAAGAACTACTTGATACTCTCCCTAAAGAATTAAGTGTTGTTCACTTTGTAAACTCTGGAAGTGAAGCAAATGAATTAGCTATTAGAATGATGAAATCACACACTGGAGAAAATGACATAATAGTTTCAGAGCATGGTTATCATGGGAATACTAATATATGTGTTGACATTTCATCTTATAAATTTGACGGTAAAGGTGGTAAGGGTGCGCCTGAAAATACTCATGTTATCTCAATGCCAACAGAATTTAATGGAAAATATAAAGGGCAAAATATTATTGATGGCTATTTAAGTGAAGTAGAGAGTTGTATTGAAAATATAAAATCAAAAAAAAGAGGCCTGGGAGGGTTCATAATAGAACCTATAATAAGTTGTGGTGGTCAGGTTGAGCTTCCTCAAGGTTTTTTAAAAAAATCATATGAAATAATCAGAAAAAATGGTGGGGTTTGTATTTCAGATGAGGTTCAGGTTGGCTGTGGTAGATTAGGTAAATCGTTTTGGGGGTTTCAACTTCATGATGTTATACCTGACATCATTACTGTTGGAAAACCTCTAGGAAATGGACATCCTATTGGAGCTGTGGTATGTACAAAAGAAATAGCCCAGAGCTTTGCAAATGGAATGGAATTCTTCAATACATTTGGAGGGAACCCTGTTTCTTGCTCAATTGGGACAAAAGTTTTAAGGGTAATAAAGGATCAAAATCTACAAGAAAATTCTAAAATAGTTGGAAATTACTTTAAAGAAGTGCTTAAAAAATTATCTAAAGAATTTGACATAATTGGAGATGTTAGAGGTCAAGGATTATTTCTTGGGATTGAATTTATTGATCAAAATATGAACGCACTGCATCAGGAAACTAAATATATTGTTAATCGACTTAAAGAATTTGGTATACTTGCTAATTTGGATGGACCAAAAAATAATGTTATTAAAATTAAACCACCTTTAACATTTTGTAAGGATAATTGTGACAAGTTTATTTTTTACATTCGTAAAATACTTAACGAGGATTTTTTAAAAAAACAGTTATGAAAAAATTAATGATAACCTTTTTATTATTTAACACTGCATTTGCTATGTCACAAAAATATGAAACTCAAGAATATGAAATTATTAATGAGATTGATGAAGTTGAAATTAGATATTATCCCAGTTCAGCTATGATTAAAGTTTCAGCAAATATGGATAGAAATAACAATTTTGGAAAGTTATTTAGATATATAGCTGGCAATAACAAAAGTGATCAAAAAATTGCAATGACTACTCCTGTTTATATGTCAAATGAAAACAGAACAATGGAGTTTGTGCTTCCAAAAAAATTCATTTCTGGTGAATTACCTGTTCCAAATGATAGTGAAGTTGAAGCCTATATATCAGAACCAAAATACTTTGCTGCAATTAAATACTCAGGGTATTCAAATAAAAGAAAAGAAAAAGAATATAAAAATTTGCTATCAAAAATAATTGAGGACAATAAACTCGAAATGATAAGTGATCATTATGTACTTTCTTATGATGCTCCAACAAAATTTTATAACAGAAGAAATGAAATTCTAATCCAGGTGAATTATTCTGATTAAGGATTTTATTTTATTTGTTATAAATTTTATTTTATTTTCAAA
>CABWZL010000016.1 GCA_902509805.1 uncultured Bacteroidota bacterium | reverse complement strand
TAGAAACAATAGATTGAAATTTTGCTACCATATCTGGATAAGGGTGAGGTCCCACAACTGAACCAATAATATAGTGAGTAGTCAATGGATTATTTATCCAATCTCTAATTGCTTCATTGGTTGCATCTTTCAATGTTTTACTTCCGGATTCAGCTGAGACAATACTAGCTCCTAACATTTTCATTCTAGCAACATTAGGTGCTTGCCTTTTAACATCTACAGCTCCCATATATATTACACATTCAATTCCGGCAAGCGCACAAACAGTTGCAGTAGCAACACCGTGTTGACCTGCTCCAGTTTCAGCAATAATTCTTGTTTTTCCTAACCTCTTTGCTAATAATATTTGACCAATTAAAAGATATTAGATCTAAAGTTTCTATTCCGTTAATAATTATGGGTTACTTTAATCCAATTTTACAATTTGGAGTTGAAGCTTTTTGCAAGAAATGCAGTGAAGTTGGAATTGATGGTCTTATTATTCCTGATTTGCCAATTAACTACTTTGAACAAAACTATAAATCTATTTTTAGAGATCATGACTTACATAATATGTTTTTAATTGCTCCTCAAACTCCAGAAGAAAGAATAAGACATATTGATAAAATATCAAATGGGTTTATTTATATGGTAAGCTCTTCTAGTGTTACTGGATCCAAAAATACATTTGACTCTAATCAATTGGCTTATTTTAATAAGATTAAAAAAATGAACCTCTCTAGTAAAAAAATAATAGGTTTTGGAGTAGGAAATAAAGAAACATTCAATAAAGCCATTCAGTATTCAAAAGGAGCGATAATAGGTTCAGCATTTATAAAACACCTCAAATTAAAAGGAGTTAATTCTATAGATGAATTTATAAAATCCATAAGAAAATAATGACTAAGATTCAAAAGTCAGAGGAATCATACATAAAAAATATATTTGAATCAATTTCCCAAGATTATGATTTAATGAATGACCTAATTACATTTAAATATCATTCTAAATGGAAAAAAGAAATAGCAATAATTGCTAAAGAAGATAATCCTAAATTAATTCTTGATATAGCAACTGGAACTGGTGATATAGCAATAAATTTGTGTAAGTTAAAAGATTCTCAAATAATAGGTATAGATATATCAGAGAAGATGTTGGATGTTGCAGGTGATAAAATAAGAAAAATGAATATTACCAATATTACATTGGAACTAAGCAAAGCTGAAAAATTAAAATATAGAAATAATTTTTTTGATCTTATTTCAATTGGGTATGGCGTAAGAAACTTTGAAGATCTAATTAACGGACTTAAAGAAAGTTATAGAGTTTTAAAAAAAAATGGAAAACTAATTATTCTTGAAACTTCAGTTCCTAATAATTTTTTAATAAAGTATTTATATTTAATATTTACTAGTGTATATGTCCCTTTAATCTCTTTTATATTTACAAAAAACATAAAGGCTTACAACTATTTATTGGACTCTACTAAAGAGTTTCCTAATGAAAAAGATTTTAAAAAAATTTTAAGTTCAGTTGGGTTTAAAAATATAGAATCCAAGAAAAAATTCTTTGGCATTTCAACAATTTATATTTTAACTAAATAGAATTAAACTTAAAGTCAGTATTTAATTCCATACTCTTTGAAGAAAATTTATAAAGTTTTGACTCATAATATTTTCAATATCAATTTTTGAGTATCCTTTTTTAGATAGCATTGATGGAATTTTTTGAAGATCAGCTATAGTGTCAAGATCAAGTGGTGTTTGTTCCTTACCAAATGCTCCATCTAAATCAGTACCCATGCCTACATGTAATGCATTACCTGACAACTGACAAATATGATCGATATTATTAATCATTATATCTAATGTTACACCCATACTTTTAGGAGTAGACTCTCCTCTAATCCAATTAGGAACCATCATCCATGCGTCTAATGGAATTCCAATAACAGCATTCCTTGTGATCAATTCATGAATTTGTTCATCTGAATATTGTCTATTATGATTAACAAATTTTCTACAATTATTATGGCTCGCCCATACTGGTCCATTATATATATCCATGGTTTCCCAAAAACTTATATCGCATAAATGTGTAGCATCAAGGATTAAATTTAACTCCTCAATTTTTTTGAGCAACTCTTTTCCTTTAATTCCAATTCCTCCTTCAGAATCTGTTCCATGAGCATAAATTCCAGGTCCATAATGAGCAGGACCAATAGCTCTTAAACCTAAATTGTAGGATTTTTCTAGATAATCAATGTTTACAATTGAATCAGCACCTTCTAAACTAAGAATATATCCAATAGGTTTTTTAGAAACACTATCATCTTTCCAGAGCTCAAGATGATTGCTAAGTTCAATTGAATTCTTAATTTGAGTCATTTCGCCAATATCCTCCATTGACTTATACCATGCAAGTTGACCTTGAGTCTGAGCCCATGCTTGTTGGGGAGAATTCCAACCTGGTAATTTTTTGTCATTGCTAACTCTTGCAATTTGTGTAGCTACACAAATACCTATATTAGCTTTTCGCATTTCATCAAGAGATACTGTATTTTTCTCTCTATCTGGCTTATCAGTCATACCATATTCACTTTTTCTGATATCTTGAATACTCTGGGTTAAATCTCTATTCCATTCTAAAGCATTCATTGCTAGGTCTAGGTGTGCATCAAGAATAAACATATTTCTTTAATTATTTATTATTAACTCTATTCTGTATTATAATCTCTAGCTGCAACATCCCATTCTCCTGTTATTTCTCCATTTATTACAGTTAAAACTTTTTTATATTTTGGAACTGTTGGACAAATATGAACTGGTATTGCATAACAAACTGAACCAACCAGATAATCTTCTGATTCATTACACTCAAGAACTAAATGCTCTTCACTATGACTTATTTGTTTAAAGTTTTCCATATTAAGTAGTTTCAATCTCGGAAAACTCATTTCTGAGGCAACAGATTTATGCCCCAAATTTAAACACATAAGATCTTTAGTTGGTCTACTAATTATACTTCCAATTAGAACAGCAGCATGAAAAAACTTTAAATCTTTAAAAGAACTGCCATATCTTTCATCCCACAATATTGAAGTACCTGGACTTACTTCTATATTGTTTCTTTTTACATGAATTGGAAAACTTGGGGTTCCACCTGCAACAATTTTATTAATTTTCATTCCCAGTAGCTCAATGTTATTTTTTAAACTAAGAACTGATTGAAATTGTTTATCGCAAATTTCTTTGCGTAAATTAAAATCAGAATCACGAATGTGACCATCATAAACATGAAGTCCTTTAGGAATCAAATTAGAGGATCCATCAATTTTTTTATAAAGTAATGTAGCCTCATTATTAGGTTTAATTCCTGTTCTATTATTACCATTATTTATATCTAACCATAATGAAACCTTAATTCCTTTTTTTGAAGCAACTGAATTAAATTTTATTACAGATTCTTCATTATCAATAATGGTTGAAAATGATGATTTGGGATATTTCTGCATTAATTTAATAAATCTATTAATATTGGAACCTGTAAGTTGCATTGCCAATAGAATATCTTTTGCATTACATTCTGCCAAAAGTTCTGCTTCAGATAACGTTGCACATTTAAATTTTGTAATACCCTGATTTAGCTGCATTTTGATTATTTCAGCAATTTTATGGGTCTTAATATGAGGTCTAAGCTTTTCAGTACCTCCTGCAATCTTTATCATTAATTTAATATTTTCCTCAATTCTTTCGGGGAAAACTACTAAAGATGGAGATGGAATATCTTCAACATTATTTATTCTATACCAATGTTTATCCATATAGATTTATTTTAACTCAAACATTGCTTCAATTTCAACAGGAATACCATCGGGAAGCATCATACCTACAGCACTTCTAACTCCGATTCCATGATCATCTCCAAACACGTCAGCCATCAACTCACTAAATCCATTTATTACATATGGATGTGCTTTAAATTCAGGAGAGCAATTAACCATTCCAAACACTTTAATTACTCTTTTAATTTTATCTAGATCTCCAAAATGTGTCTGGATACTAGACAGCATAGTCAACCCAACTTGGCGAGCTGCTAATTTTCCTTGTTCACTTGTTAAATCATCTCCAACACGTCCCTGCATTAATGTTCCATCATTTTTAACTGGACCTTGACCTGAAACATATAAAAAATTATCTACAATTAATACTGGTCTATAAACACCTGCAGGTTTTGGAGCAGGAGGAAATACTAAATTCAATTCTTTTACTTTTTGTGAAGGTGATTTTTTCATATTATATAAATATATTTAATATTAAAACTCCAACTAAACCAGTAATTCCAACAATAGTTTCCATTACTGTCCAAGTTGAGAGAGTCTCTTTTACTGTAAGGTTAAAATATTCTTTAAACATCCAAAATCCTGCATCATTTACATGAGATAACATTAGGCTCCCAGAACCTATAGCTAGAACCATTAACTCAGGACTAATATCTGAGCTTGAAACAAGAGGAAGTACAATTCCTGCTGCAGTTAAGCCGGCAACTGTTGCAGAACCAACACATACCCTTATAACTGTAGCTATTAACCAAGCTAAAATTAATGGAGATATCTGTGAACCATCTAACGATGCCCCTATGTAATTACTTACCCCACTATCAATTAAAATTTGTTTTAAAGCACCTGCTCCCGAAATTATTAATAAAACCATTGTTATACTTGATACAGAACTTGAAACAGAGTTCATTAATTCTTCCATTTTTTTTCCACGAGATAAACCAAGTGTGTAAATGGCAACTAAAACAGAAATCAACATGGCAATTACAGGATTACCAATAAAAAGAATTATTTCCTTTAAAAATGATTCTTCCGTAAAGATAATATTGAAAATTGAAGAAAATATAATTAATATAACAGGAAGTAAAGCAGTGAAAACACTAACTCCCATCCCTGGCATTTCCTCATCTTTTAAAATAATGGGATTATAAAATTCTTTTAAAGGAGTAGCATTGATATTTTTAATTGTCCGAGTAAATAATGGTCCTGCTATTATTATAGCTGGAATAGCTATTATAATTCCATATAATAATGTTTTACCAATATCCGCATTAAACATACCGGATATTGCTGTAGGAGCAGGATGAGGAGGAAGAAAACCATGAGTTACTGACAATGAGGCTAACATAGGTAAACCAACATAAATCAATGGTAATCCAGATGAGGCAGCCACTGTAAAAACTAAAGGGATTAAAATGACAAAACCTACAGAATAAAACATTGGGACACCAACTATAAAACCTGCAATAACAACTGCCCATTGAATGTTATTAACTCCAAAACCTGATATTAATCTAGATGTAATTCTTTGAGCTGCTCCACTATCAGCCACAAGTTTACCAAGCATGGCTCCAAAACCTAAAATCAAAACTAAAAACCCTAGTGTGTCTCCTATTCCTTTTTGAATGGATTCAACAATACTTTGTAATTGCATTCCTTGAAATAGGCCAACAAAAATACAAACTGTTATGAATGAAATAAACGCATCAAGCTTAAATCTTGCTATTAAAATAAATAACAATAATATTCCAAATATAACAACAAGTAAAGGCATAATTTATTAGTTTATTCTTTTCTAATTAAGTTGGGTTAGTTTTAATTACATAGGCAAAAAGTAGTGCAAAAATAACATAGAATACAGTTAAGAGAATAATAATTTCTTTATGTGCTTGAATATTAGAAATTACTTTAATCAATTCAATTGCTCCAACTGCAAAATGTAATAAGTTTCCCAAGACAATTGGTTTATTATAAATTCCTCCAATTAGTGTTCCTTTCGCTGTCCAATTCAAAATTCCAAATCCCAAGTATATTGCACTTAATATTTTTAAAAAAAGTATTGTAATAATAGTTGGTTCAATACTAAAATATTCTGCTATTTCGATAGGTAAAAAAAGAAGAAGAGTTCCAATAATTCCACAGAATAGAGCACTTGAAATCATTAAAAATTTTGTTTTCATTTTAAAGATTTAATTGTCTTGAGAGTTTTTTGAACATTATCCTTAAGTAATTTGAAATCATTATTTGCTATAATTTCTTTAGAAATAAGCTTAGACCCCATACCAACACATGTAACTCCAGAATCAAACCACGATTTTAAATTATCATATTCCAGTGAAACTCCTCCGGTAGGCATAACGGATGTCCAAGGTTGAGGACCTTTTATACTCTTTACAAATTCAGGTCCTAAAATATTTCCTGGAAATAATTTAACAAGTTCGCAACCAAATTCTTCTGCAATTGCTATCTCAGTTAGTGAACTACACCCAGCTGACCACATAAGTTTTCTTCTGTTACAGATACGTGCAATATCTTCTCTAAAAACTGGAGTCACAACAAAATTTGCTCCAGCTAACATATATTGTGAAGCTGCTTTTGCGTCAGTTATAGATCCTACACCAACAATCATTCCAGGTAACTCATCAATTGCATATTTAATTAAATCTGTAAAAACTTCTAGGGCAAAATCACCTCTATTAGTGAATTCCATTAAACGAGCTCCTCCATCATAACAAGCTTTAAGAATTTGTTTTGATATAGAACTATCCTCATGGTAGAAAAGTGGAACCATTCCTGATTCCTCCATTTGTTTTATTACTTGTATTCTCGAATATTGAGCCATATAAATTTTTACCTATTAACTCTGCCAGAAGAATTTCCATTCATTAATTTTTCCACTTCTTCAACTTTAACAAGGTTTACATCACCTTTAATTGTATGTTTAAGACAAGATGCTGCAGCTGCAAAATCTAATGCTTTTTGATCTTCATTTGGATAATTTAGAAAACCGTAAATTAATCCACCCATAAAAGAATCTCCACCACCAATGCGATCAACAATATCAGTAATTTGATATTGTATACTTTCATACATCTTTTTTCCATCATAAAGAATCCCAGCCCAAGAGTTATGTGAAGCTGAAATTGACCCTCTTAATGTTATTATTATCTTCTTAGCTTTTGGGAATTTTTTCATCATCTGATTACAAACAGATAAAAAAGCTTCTGAATTCATTTTATTTCCTTGTTTAGTTATATCTAGACCTTCTGGTTTAATACCAAAATGCATTTCAGCATCTTCTTCATTCCCAAGTATTATATCACAATAAGAAGTTAGTTCAGTCATAATTTCATTTCGATTTCCCTCATGTTTCCAAAGTTTAGATCTATAATTTAGATCAGTTGAAATTGTTAATCCTTTATCACTAGCAATTTTTACAGCCTCCAAACATACAACAGCTGCATTTTTTGAAATTGCTGGGGTGATTCCAGTCCAATGAAACCAAGAAACACCATTAAAAACCTTATCCCAATTAATCATTCCTGATTTAAGTTCTGCCATTGCAGAATTAGTTCTATCGTACACCACATTGCTACTTCTGTTTACTGCTCCTGTTTCCATAAAATAAATACCTAATCTTTCTCCTCCAAGCACAATGTGAGATGTCCCCACCCCTCTTTTGCGTAACTCCATTAAAGCACATTCACCTATTTCTGATTTAGGTATCCTTGTAACAAACTCAACAGGTATTCCGTAATTTGCTAAGGATACAGCAACATTTGACTCTCCACCACCATATACAATATCAAAGGTGTTTGTCTGAGAAAAGCGAAGATAGCCTGGTGGAGATAACCTTAACATGATTTCTCCAAAAGTCACAACTTTATTCATAAGACTCTAATATAATGACAAAAAAATTATTCGCTGATAAATCCTTATATTAGATATATGCAAAGAGTAATTTTTTCTTTACTTATATTTTTGGTTTCATATACTAGTTTTTCACAACAAAAGTATGTTACTGAAGAGGAGTTTAATGAAAAAATTTCTTGGCTTGAAGTTCATGAAACACATCTATATCTTAAAGATGTTTTAAGAAAAGTTCCTGGTGCTACTAATTCTACTAATAATTGGTTGGTTGACGGAATACTATACACCTCTTCACCTCCAATGCTTTATGCATCTCAAATAAAATACATTGAAGTTGTCAATAATGTTCTTCAAGGTAATATGTGTCAATGTAATTTAATAGTCAAAACGACTGTAACTGAAAAAGAGTTAGTTAGTAGAAAAAATATTCTAAATAGACTAAATAAAAATATAGTTGAGGAGCCTAAGAAGAAGAAGAAGAAGAAGAAGAAGAAGTCTTAATGTTTTTTTGTTGAACTAAAAAATCAAGTGAATATCACTTAAGAACTAATTTCCTAAGACCAACAAATACAACTAAAAAAACAGAATAGACAATAAAAAAAGGAATTACATATGATTTAAGGTTAAAGGATAGCATTAAAGCCATAATTAATAACTGAAAACCAAGTCCATACATAGATAGTATTGTCATAAACCACTTTGGAAAAGGTGGACTATCTTTAGCATCTTTATCCATATAATACATTATTTTATCAAATGAGATATATAAAATATCATAAATTTTATAGAAGATATTTACCATTTGTTGACTTTCACCCTTTAATGCTTTAGGTGCACCTGCTTCAAAAATTCGACTGGTAGAATCACCTTGAACAGAATTTCTTAAAATTACATAATAGTAGTTATAAACAGTTCCTTGGAGTTGGATTGCAAAAAATGCAATAAACATATAGATTATTGAAATTTCTGTTATATACCAAAAAGCCAACAAAAAAGAAAAATTAAGCAGGAAATCTGCTATTGAATCATAATATCTTCCTACATAAGAAGGTGTTTGTTTTAATCTTGATAATTCTCCATCAGCTGCATCCAATATTGACTTAAGTATTATAAAAAAAGAAGCAGTTATATAATATCCTTTAATCATAAATACAATTGCAATTAAACCTGATATTATAAACATTGTAGTAACATGAATTGGAGTGAATAATGAGTATTGAAGATGACTGGCTATCCAATGACCAACTGGGCGACCATAATCTGATAAGTCTATAAATTTATATTTTTCAGGAAGTTTTGACATAATTATCTATTTAAATTTAATTGAATGAGATCCAAAAAAATTTCTTTGAGCCTGAATCATATTAGTACTTAGCGAATTATTTGAAATACTGTTAAAATAGTTTAAAGCATCATTAAAACATGGAATTGAAATATCATTTTTTAATGATAGTGAAATTACATTAATTAAATCTGACTTACTTTCATTTAGATCTTTAATTATTTTATTATCATATAAGATGTTTTCAACAGAATAATTTGAGAAAAGATCATTAATTAAACTTGATTTTATAATACTTCCATTTGACCAAACATTAAGTGCCTTTGAAATACTAATATGCCAATTATAATTTTTATTTGCGGCATTAATTAGACAAAAAGCCTGAATGTAATTAATAAGTCTACAAAAATTATAAGCATTTTTTAGTGAGTTAATGTCTACTTTATATTCTAATGAACTCCGTTTAATGTTTTTATTTAATTCATTTCTCTCACTCTTAAGCTTAGAAATAAATCTAGTATTTAAAGCAGATGACAACATACTAAGTGAACATCCTAATTCAATTCCATAGTTAAGCATCCATCTACCAGTTCCGTTATCTTCAGCTATATCATCAATCTTTTCAAGCAAGTATTCATTATCAATCTTTTCTAATATTTTTTGAATTGAGATATCAATTAAATAACTATTTAAATTATTATTCCATTCTTTAAAAATCTGAGCAATATTTTGATTAGAATAATGATTAGACTCAATTAATAATTTATAAATAGAAGCTATTAATTGCATCTCAACATACTCAATTCCATTATGAATCATTTTAACAAAATGTCCCTGGTTTGATTCACCAAAAAAATCATAGCTGTTAGAGTTGTCAATTGTTTTCGATGTAATTAATGATAAATCATCTTTGACTTTTTTAAAAGCACTATTATCTCCACCTATCATAATTGAAGGGCCCTCTAACACACCTTGTGTTCCTCCAGACACGCCTAGACCTAGATATAAAATGTTATTTTTTGCAATTTTTAATTTATTATTATAGCTAATCAATGGGTTTGTATTTCCAGCATCAATTATAATATCATTTTCATTTAGTACAGTAATTAATTTAGAGATAACCTCTTCGTTTGGATTTCCAGAAGGAACTAAAATTATGATTTTCCTAGGCCTTTCAATTGATTCAATAAAATTTAAAATATCATTAAATACATGAACTTTTTTAAGTTCAGGATATAAATTTTTTTCTTCAAAAATTGGATCTAATTTATTTTCAAATGCTTTATCATAGATTGAAAGACTAATACCTTTGTCTGACATATTTCTAGTCATACTTAAACCAATTCTACCTATTCCTATTATTCCCCACTTATTCATTTTAATATTTTAAGTTTTATAGTTTCAACTATTTGTTCTGGACTCTCAGCTATATCAATAAAATTTGAATATTTAGGATACTCTAATATGTCAAATTGACTTTTAAGCATATCTGATTTAAAGAAATGATTATTTCTTTTTTTTAACCTTTGGTTAATTAATTCAAAATCTCCTTTTAAGCAGAACCAGAAAAAATTAGCATTTAATCCATTTATTAATTTTACTCTATAAATTTCTTTTAAAGCAGAACAAGCAATAACTACGTCATTATTTAATTCTTTTTTTAATTCATTGTTTAATGATATTAACCATTCTTCTCTATCACTATCATCTAATGATATATTTCTTTTCATTTTATTAATGTTACTGATTGAATGAAAGTCATCTGCTTCAATAAATTTAATATTTAAATCATTAGATAATTTTTTTCCAATACAAGATTTTCCTGACCCACTGACTCCAAAAATTATAATGAGTTTGTTCATTAAATTTCAATTAATTCAAAAGTATTTAGTTTGGCTTTTAAGTTATTTTTAAAATCAAAAGCTAAAAAAAATCCTCCTCCTCCAGAACCACAAAACTTCATAAAGTAATCATTTGATTTTAGTCCTGATTTCCATATTTTATCAATAGACTCAGGAATCATCTCATTCATATTTTCATTTGTAAATTTTGAAAGACTTTTAATTGAATCTAGAAAATTAGTTGAATTATTAATGAGATTATGAATACAATTATTAGTAATTGGTATAAATGAATTATTGAAAAGATTAAGAAAATTTTCATCAGTCATTTTTTGATTGAATATAGTTATCATATCAGAGGTAGAAGATGGTATTTTACTGTCCACTAAATATATTTTGAAACCCCTAAACTTTATGTCTTCAATTAACTTAATGTTTCCATCAGACATCATAATAGGTTTATTAAAAAATGGAACTAATGGATCAAAACCTGAGGATTTTCCATGAAATTTTGATTCCATTATTGACATAATTTTTTTTATTTCATTACTGTCTTTTTTGCTCAAATCAGTATTTGAATAATTAGTTAAAATTGAAGAAACTAAAGCACCACTACTTCCAAGACCTGAAGAAATTGGAATATTACTTTTAAAGTAAAGTCCAGAGTCAATATCTTTTTTAAGTGACTTTAAATCAAGAATGTTCGAAAAAGAATGACTTTTATTAATGTAAGTGTAGAATTCATCTAATTTATTATTTGATAATATTTCATCCTTTAATGATGATTTTGATATTTTAAGAGAGCCTTCAAACTTATTAAATGGAATTGAAAGTGCATCTGAATTTGAAATAATTCCATATTCACCAAATAATAATATTTTTGAGTAAAAGATTTTTCTATTCATTATAACAACTTCTCTGATCCTTTTCCTAAACAGTCATGAATATATTTATTTGATTTACAAAATAATGATAAATCGTCTTCTATGAACTTTTGAATAGTCTGTTTTATAGAAAACGGATATAATAAATGAACATTTGAACCTGCATCTAATGTAAAGCATAATGGAAGCTTAGTTTCTCTTCTATATTCTAATACTCTGTTGATTACTTCTAAAGTATTAGGCTTCATTAAAATAAAATAAGGGTTTGATGACAACATTAAGGAATGAATCATTAAGGCTTCCGATTCTGTAATGTTAATAAACTCATCTAGGTTTCCTGACTTAAAAACATCTTTTAATAATGAAATATTATTACCTGCAATATCAAATCTTGTTTTAGAAAAGGGATTTTCATTCATTAATTTATGACCTATAGAACTTGATATTTTTTTAACTCCTGGATCAATTATTAAAATAGAATTTTGGTAGTTGTGAAAAATTTCATTTACGTCTTTAGAGATATCTATTGCGTATAAATCAGAACTTCCTTGATATGTGTCTGATGTTCCCCAAAGAGAAATTGGTCCTCCAATACTCCTGGAAGCACTTCCTGATCCTAATCTTGCAATAAATGATTTCTTATTGATGTAGTAAGAATTATTTTTTTTATTAGAGTTTATATATTCGAAATCTACCAGACATGCCGATAAAGCTGACATTGCAGAAGCAGATGAAGCTATTCCGCTACTGTGAGGGAAGTTATTTTTTGATTTTATTTGAATGTCATGATTATTTAAAAACTTAAAATACTTTTCAATACTAGAAATAAAGAGTTTTATTTTTTGACTAAAAGGATGATTAATTTCATCTTCAAATTCAAAAATAATATCACTGTCTTTGTTTTTTTTTGGCTTAAATTCAACAGACGTAGTTGTATAACATTTAGAAAGTGTAAAACTTATTGAAGGATTCTGTGGAATTTGATTTTCTTTTTTTCCCCAATATTTTACTATAGCAATATTACTTGGAGAATTCCATTTTACAATTCCATTTGATACGAAATCATCAGCACAGACAAAATCCTGTTCAATCATATAAATATTGTTAAAAATCATTTAAATATAAGAAAGATAAACTCTAAGATGAATTTTATTTGTTTAATTTGAATTGAAATTAAATTGATTATAAAATCTTGAAAAAATCAGCCCTCAAATATAGTTCCTTCAAAGAACCTAATCTTTCTCCTTTCGAAAAACTATTCAATATTTTTAAAGAATTAATAATTCATACATCTGGAGAGTTTGATGAAGCAATTGAATGGCTTAGAGAACTTGATAAAGAATACAAGCTAACTGACGAAAATTATACTATTGATGACTTTGTAAATGATTTATTGAATAAAGGTTTTGTTACAAAACAAATAAGTGAAAGTGGAGATAGTATAAAAATTAGTTCAAAAACAGAGAGACTTCTTAGAAAACATGTTTTAAAACACCTTTTTGGTAAATTAAAAAAAACAAAAAAAGGAAATCATAAAACAAAATTTTCATCATCCGGAAGTGATGACAATCTAAACATAAAAAACTTTGAATTTGGTGATCCTTTAGATAGAATATTATTAACTGAAAGTCTAAAGAATGCTATAATTTCTTCTGGAGAGAATGAACTGACACTTAAAAAAGAAGATATAGTTGTATGGGACTCAAACCATAATTCTCAAATGAGTACAGTTCTTATGATTGATATTAGCCATAGCATGATTCTATACGGAGAAGATCGAATAACTCCAGCAAAGAAGGTAGCCATGGCTTTAGTTGAATATATAAAAACTAAATTTCCAAAAGATACAATTGATATTTTATCCTTTGGTGACGAAGCTAGACCAATCAGTATCAAAGATCTTCCATATTTAAAGGTTGGTCCATATCATACTAATACAGTTGCCGGACTCGATCTTGCTTTTGATATTTTAAGAAGAAAGAAAAATAATAATAAACAGATATTTATGATAACTGATGGTAAACCAAGTTGTATGTTTACCAAAGACGGTTTTTATAAAAATAGTGCTGGACTTGACGATTTTATTCTAGATCAATGTTACAATAGAGCAAGAGAAGCAAAAAAAAATAATATACCTATTACAACATTTATGATCGCTAGTGACCCTTATCTTCAAACTTTTGTAAAAAAATTCTCAGAAGTAAATAATGGTAAAGCTTTTTACACAGGGCTTGATGGATTAAGTGAAATGGTATTCGAAGACTATGATAAAAACAGAAGACAAAAATTAAGATGATGAAAAAACCTACTATAAAAACAATTGGTGAATTAAAAGCCAGCAAATATAAAAGCCAGACATTAAATGAAGAAATTACAAAAAACCTTAGATTAAATCTATCTAAGGGTATAAATGTTTTTTCAGATTTAATAGGGTATGAAGAAACAGTAGTCCCTAGTGTTGAAAGAGCATTTTTATCAAACCATAGTATTAACCTTCTTGGACTTAGAGGGCAGGCCAAGACAAAACTTGCTAGAACTTGTATTGATTTATTAGATGAATGGGTCCCAATAGTTAGATATTCTGAAACTAATGATGATCCAATAAATCCAATTTTCAAAAGTTCAATTGAAAAAATTAAAATTAATGGAGATAAGACAGAGATTGATTGGCTTCATAAAAGCGAAAGGTTTTATGAAAAATTAGCTACTCCTGATGTTACAGTTTCAGATTTAATTGGTGATATTGACCCAATCAAAGCGACTAATTTAAAACTTTCTTATTCTGATCAGGAGGTCATTCACTTTGGTTTGATTCCTAGGGCTCACAGATCTATTTTTGTGTTAAATGAATTACCTGATTTACAGCCAAGAATTCAAGTATCCTTATTTTCAATTCTTGAAGAAAAAGAAATTCAAATTCGTGGTTTTAAAGTAAGACTACCTCTAGATATTCAATTTATTTTCACATCAAATCCTGAAGATTACACAAACAGAGGTACAATTGTAACACCCTTAAAAGACAGGATTGGATCTCAGATTTTAACTCATTATCCAGAATCAGTTGAAATTGCAAAAAAAATTACTGAACAAGAATCAAAAATTAATTCAAAAATTATGTCACAAATTCATATTCCTGAAATTGCTAGAGATATTATTGAACAAATTTCATTTGAGGCTAGAGAGAGTGATCTTGTTGACAGTAAAAGTGGAGTAAGCGCAAGAATGAGTATAACAAGTTTACAGAATCTTGTTAGCTCAGCTGAAAGAAGAATAATTATAAATAATGAAAAACAAACTATTATAAGAATGTCTGACTTTAATTCAGTTATATCGTCAATTAATGGTAAAGTTGAACTAGTATATGAAGGAGAAGAAGAAGGTGCAGAACAAGTGTCATATAACTTAATTTCAGATGCTGTTAAATCTCTATTTAACAAATATTTCCCTAAAATCGAAAAATTAAGCAAACCTGATGAAGAGTCTCCTTATGACTCATTATTAGAATGGTTTACTCAAAAACAATTAATAATAAATGACAACCTAAAAAATGAAGAATATGAAGAATTACTTTTGGAAGTAAAAGATGCTAGTCTTCTTCTTGATAAGTATTTACCGGAATTAGATGAAAATGATAAATTTTTCTTCATCGAATTTATACTATGGGGTTTAGAAGGCTTTAATAAGTTATCTATTTTAAGAACTAATAATGGTATTGAATTTAAAGATCCTTTCAATAATTTTATTAATAAAATCTAGTCAATTTTACTTACTTGAGATTTTTTAGCTTCCTTAACGGAACCGTCGAATCCCTCTACACCACTTACTGTAGTATATTTAAGTGATGCCTTTTTATCTGGATTTAATCTTGAATATGCACTATGACACATTACTGCTGCCTCGTGGAAACCACTTAAAATTAATTTTAGTTTTCCAGGATATGTATTTACGTCTCCAATAGCGTAAACACCTTTAATATTTGTTTGATAATCAAGACTATTATTTACTTTTATTGCATTATTTTCGATATGAATACCCCAATCTTTAATCGGACCTAATTTTGGAATAAGACCAAATAGAGGTATAAAATAATCTGTCTCAATTTTTATATCATTTCCATCTTGATTTAAGGTTACTGATTCTAATTTATTACTTCCACTAAGTTTAGTTATTTGAGCTGGAGTAATAACTTCAATTTTACCTGAATTTTTTAATTTTTGAACTGATGAAACAGATTCATTTGCTCCTCTAAATTCATTTCTCCTATGAACTAAGATTACTTTATCTGCAATTTCAGAAAGATGAATTGACCAGTCTAATGCAGAGTCACCACCTCCTGCAATTATTACTGTTTTATTTTTAAATTGATTAGGGTCTTTAATCATATAAAGCACACCATTATCTTCAAATTTATCTAGATTTGGGATATTTGGTTTTCTTGGAGTAAAAGTGCCAAGGCCACCAGCTATTGCTATTGCTTTAGTTGAAATTTCAGTTCCTTTATCTGTGGTTACTACAAATGAGTCATCATCCATTTTATTTAAAGTAAGGGCAGTTTCACCAAGAGTATAAGAAGGATTAAAAGGTTTGATTTGTTCTAAAAGTTTTTCAATTAAATCACCAGCTATTATTTCAGGGTATGCTGGTATATCATATATTGGCTTTTTTGGATATAACTCTATACATTGTCCTCCAGGCTGAGTTAAAGAGTCTAGAACATGGCATTTCATTTTTAGAAGTCCTGCCTCAAAAACCGTAAATAATCCAGTAGGTCCAGCTCCAATAATTAAGATGTCAGTTTTTATCATTTAGTCAATGGTAGTACAGATTTAACTTCTTTAATTTCAGGTGCATATTTTTTGATAGTAGTTTCAACACCCAATTTTAGGGTCATTTGATTAACTTTACAATTTACACAAGCCCCATGTAATTGAATATTAACAGTTGAATCAATAATTGATTCAAGAGAGATATCTCCACCGTCTTTTATAAGAAATGGTCTAATTTCTTCTAGAGCTTGTAATATTTTTTTTTCTAATTTTGACATTATTTTTTAATTGCTGAACACCCTACTAAGTTAGTGATTTCAACTACTTTTGTTGGAGGAAGTTCTTTATTTCTTATAAGTAATTGTTCTACAACGTTTTTTGAAATATCATCAAATATAGCTGATATATCACTTGATTCTTGCAAAGATCCAGGTCTTCCAAAATCTGATGCTTCTCTGAGACTCTTAAAAAGCGGTATTTCACCAAGGAAATTAATGTTTAGATCTTTTGATAAATACTTTACGCCTGCTTCACCAAAAATATAGTGTTTTTCATTTGAATCATCTGTTTTGAAATATGCCATATTTTCAACAAGACCTAGAATTGGAACTGAAATATTATCTTGTTGAAACATTTTTATACCTCTTCTTGCGTCAGCTAATGCAACATTTTGAGGAGTACTGATTATTATAGAACCTGTTATTGGCAATGATTGTACTATGCTTAAATGGATATCTCCAGTTCCAGGAGGTAAATCTAAAAACAAGAAGTCTAAATCACCCCAGTTTGTGTCGAAAATCATTTGATTTAATGCTTTTGAAGCCATAGGACCTCTCCAAACAACTGCCTGATCAAGCTTAGTGAAAAATCCAATTGACATAATTTTAACACCGTAGCTTTCAATTGGTTCAATCTTTGACACGCCATTAACTTTAATTGATTTAGGAACATATCCCTCAACATCCATCATTGTTGGAACCGAAGGACCATAAATATCTGCATCTAAAATTCCTACTTTACACCCTTTTTTAGCTAAAGTAGCTGCAAGATTAATGGTTAATGTTGACTTACCTACCCCACCCTTAGCAGAAGAAACAGCAATTATAGAATCTACTCCTGATATTTTTTTAGATTGAGAAGAGATCTTGGAGTCAACCTTTTCTATTTTTACGTTTATGTTAATTTTAGCTTTTTCATAAATATCTTTATGAATAATTTTCATTATATCTACCTCTAATTTTTTTCTAGCTTGTAAAGTGGGATTACTCAAAACTAAATCAATATCTACTTGATCTCCAAATACTTGAATGTTTTTTAAGATTCCTGAAGAAA
>CABWZL010000015.1 GCA_902509805.1 uncultured Bacteroidota bacterium | reverse complement strand
CTATTTTCTCTAAACATTGATCAAAAATAAGCATTACTTTAAAGACAGTAAAAAATACGAAACATTTTAAATATATTTGTGCCTATGTTTAATATTATCATTTTTGGAAAACCTGGTTCAGGTAAAGGAACTCAAGCAGATTTCTTAAAGAATAAATATGATTTATATCATATTTCAACTGGAGATTTATTTAGGACAAACATTACAACTGAAACTAAGCTAGGTATAGAGGCTAAGTCATACTTAGACAAAGGAGATTTAGTTCCTGATTCAGTTACAATTAAAATGCTTGAGAATGAGGTTTTGTTAAATAAAGATGTTAAAGGATATATTTTTGATGGCTTTCCTAGAACTTTAAATCAAGCTGAATCTCTTGATTTTTTCCTAGAATCTATAAATCTCAATATCAATGCAACAATTGCCCTTGATGTTAGTGAGGATGAATTAATATCAAGATTGCTTGAACGAGGAAAAATTACAAATAGATCAGATGACCAAGATGTAGATAAAATTAAAAATAGATTTAATGAGTACAATAACAAGACTTCAATACTTATTAATTTCTACAAAAATCAAGATAAATTTTATTCAGTAGATGGAAAGGGCTCTGTTGATGATATTACCTCGAGATTATTTAATCTTATTGACAGTTTAATCTAAGATTATATGATAGTCGATAACTTTGTAGATTACGTAAAACTTACTATACGCTCAGGAAAAGGGGGTAGAGGATCGACTCACTTGAGAAGAGAAAAATATGTACCCAAAGGTGGTCCTGATGGTGGTGATGGTGGTCATGGAGGAAATATAATTGTAAGAGGAAATGCTAATTTATGGACACTACAAAGTTTTAGATTTAAAAAACATTTTAAAGCTGGGAATGGAGGAGATGGAGGTGGCTCAAGAAAATCAGGAATTAGTGGTGAAGATGTTATTGTTGATGTTCCCTTGGGAACCATTATCAAAGACACAAACACCAATAATGTTTTTTTTGAAATAAATGAAGAAAAAACTGAAACAATTCTTTTAAAAGGTGGAAAAGGAGGACGTGGTAATTTTCATTTTAAATCTCCAACAAATCAAACTCCAAGATATTCACAAGCAGGTCTTCCGGGTGAAGAACTTCAAATAACACTTGAATTAAAAGTTCTTGCTGATGTTGGTCTTGTTGGTTATCCAAATGCTGGAAAGTCAACTTTGCTATCTGTTTTGTCAGATGCAAAACCCAAAATTGCAGACTATGAGTTTACAACTCTTAAGCCAAATCTGGGTATAGTAGCAATGTCTGATTACAGATCATTTGTAATGGCAGATATTCCAGGAATAATTGAGGGTGCTAGTGAGGGTCGTGGCCTTGGTCACTATTTTTTAAGACATATTGAAAGAAACTCAATACTGTTATTCATGATTCCTGTAGACACTAAAGATGTTAAAAAAGATTTTAATGTTTTACGAAATGAACTTATTAAATATAATCCGGAACTTGCTGATAAAGAATTTTTGATTGCTTTTACTAAAAGTGATTTAATGGACGATGAATTGATTAAAGAATTTGAAATAATTTTAAAAAAAGAATTTAAATCAATTCCTTTTTTTATAATATCCTCTGTTAATACATTCGGAATTTCTGGACTAAAAGAGGGTTTGTGGAGAATGCTAAATAAAAACGAATAATTATGGATTTAAAAAAGGCTCAAAAAAAGGTTGATGATTGGATTAATCTTCATGGTGTAAGATATTTTAATGAGTTGACGAATATGGCTATTTTATCTGAAGAAGTAGGTGAAGTAGCTAAAATTATAGCAAGAAAATATGGTGAGCAAAGTTCAAAAAAAGAAGATAATACTGAAAATCTTGCAGATGAATTGTCTGATGTTCTTTTTGTTTTAATATGCCTTGCAAACCAAACTGGAATAGATCTTGAAAAATCATTTCAGGTAAATCTTGATAAAAAAACAAAGCGAGATAAGAATAGACATAAGTCAAATATTAAACTGAAATAGTGTATTTAATATCAAAAAAAGAAAGAAGTCTAAAAGGCAAAATAAAAATTAGCGGATCTAAAAGTGAATCCAATAGGCTGCTAATCTTAAGAGCTTATTCTTCTTTTTTTAAAATAATTAATCTTTCAGATTCTGATGATACTAAAACTATGCTTTCTGCATTAAAATCAGAAGATGAGAATATTGATATTAGTCATGCAGGAACAGCTATGAGGTTTTTGACTTCCTATTATTCATCTATTATAAATTCTTCAAAAATTTTAACTGGTTCTGCTAGAATGAAACAAAGGCCTATTTCGATTTTAGTTGATGCTTTAAATAAATTAGGAGCTGACATAGAATATATTGAGAATGAAGGATATCCTCCTATAAAACTTAGAGGAAAATTAATAACTAATAATACAGTTAGTTTACCTGCAAACGTAAGCTCTCAATATATATCTTCTTTAATGATGCTAGGTATTTCTCTAAAGGATGGATTAAAAATTAATTTATCTACAAAAATGATTTCTTTGCCTTATATTAAAATGACAAAAATATTGATTGAAAGACTTGGGGGTAAAGTTGTTACTCAATCAAATAACATTATTATACAACCTTTTTTATCTCAAGACATTTCTGATCAAACTGTAGAATCTGATTGGAGTTCAGTCTCTTATTTTTATAGTTTAGTTGCTCTTTCTAATTATTCAGAAATAACTATTTCAACATTTTTTAAAAAAAGTATTCAGGGTGATTCTAGAATTGAAAATATTTATAGGCAATTTGGTGTTGAAACAAGTTTTAGAGATAATAAGATTTATTTAAAAAAGAATAATGTAAAACTTCCAGATACCATTTCAATCAATCTTGAAGATAATCCAGATTTGGCTCAGACTATTATTGTTACTTGCTTAGGTCTTGGAATAGATTGTCATTTGGAAGGGCTACAAACTCTTAAAATAAAGGAGACGGATAGGTTATTAGCACTCAAAAATGAGATTAAAAAATTTGATGTAGATTTTATCGAAGTGTCTGATCAATCAATTACTCTAAGAAACACTTCTAAGTTAAAATCAGGTGTTACTGTAGACACTTATAATGATCATAGAATGGCTATGTCATTTGCACCTTTATCTTTAATTAATCCAATCATTATTAATAACCCAGAGGTTGTTTCTAAATCTTATTCAAATTTTTGGAATGATCTTAAATCAGTTGGGTTTAATATTTCTGAAAAATAATTAGCTAATTACTTGACTTTCGGTGTTTCAGAAGGTTATATTTGCTCACCAAATATTTTTTTATGAAATTATCTGCCTTTGAATATAAATTACCTGATAAATATATTGCTCAACATCCTTCCGAAGAAAGAGATGAATGTAAGTTAATGGTTCTAAATAGAAAAGAACAAACAATAGATCATTTAGTTTTTAAGAATATTATTGATTTTTATGATGAGGGAGATGTTGTTGTTCTTAACAATACTAAAGTTTTTCCTGCTAGACTATTCGGTAATAAAGAAAAAACTGGAGCTAGAATTGAAGTTTTTCTTTTAAGAGAACTTAATCAAGACCAAAGACTTTGGGATGTTTTAGTTGATCCAGCAAGAAAAATCAGAATTGGTAATAAACTATATTTTGGTGAAGATGAAAGTCTAGTTGCAGAAGTAATTGATAATACTACTTCAAGAGGAAGAACTCTAAGATTTCTTTTTGATGGCCCGTATGACGAATTTAGGAATAAATTGCAGGAACTTGGAGAAACTCCATTACCTAAGTATATAGATCGTCCTGTTGAGCCACAGGATAAAGAAAGATTCCAAACTATTTATGCAAAAAATGAGGGAGCCGTTGCAGCTCCAACTGCTGGTCTTCATTTTTCAAAACATTTACTAAAAAAATTAGAGATAAAAGGAGTGCTTCTTCCAGAAATTACATTACATATTGGCCTTGGAACATTTAGTCCTGTTGATGTTGAAGATCTATCTAAGCACAAAATGGACTCAGAAGAACTAATTATTAAACAAGATTCTGCTGATATAATTAATAATGCACTAAAAAATAATAAAAAAATATGTGCAGTAGGTACAACTGTGATGAGGGGCCTAGAAAGTTCTGTTTCTTCATTTGGTACATTAAATCCTTATAATGGTTGGACTCATAAATTTATATATCCACCATTTGATTTTTCCATTGCTAATTCAATGATTTCTAATTTTCATACACCAAAATCAACACTACTTATGATGGTTTCCGCTTTTGGTGATAAGGATTTTATTTTAAAGGCTTATAAAGAGGCTATGAAAAAGAAATATAAATTTTCTTCCTATGGTGATGCAATGATGATTATCTAAATAGGTTTGAAAATAGCAGACAAAATAAAAAAACCAATTACTCAGGAATTAAAGATTTTTGAAAAACAATTCTATAACTCAGTTTCTTCAAAAGTCAAACTTTTAGATCTTATCCTAATTTATATTCTTAATAGAAAAGGTAAACAAATTAGGCCTATTCTTGTCTTGCTTTTTGCTAAAATGTTTTCAAATAAATCTTTAACTGAGAAATCTTACCGAGCAGCTAATCTTGTTGAGTTAATTCATACTGCTTCATTGATTCATGACGACATTGTTGATGACAGTAACATAAGACGTAATTTTTTAACAATAAATGCTCTATGGAAGAATAAAATCTCAGTTCTTGTTGGAGATTTTTTTTTATCAAAAGCCTTGCTTCTATCAACTGAAAATAAAGATTATGATTTATTAAATGAGGTTTCGAAAGCAGTAAAGGAAATTTCAGAAGGTGAATTATTTCAGATTCAGAAATCTAAAAACTTTAATTTATCTGAAGAAGACTACATTCTTTTGATATCAAAAAAAACAGCATCACTTTTTTCATGTTGCTGTAAATTAGGTTCGATTTCTTCAGGAAAAAACGATTTAGATGATATTGAGGCTTTTGGAAATTATTTAGGAATAATATTTCAAATTAAAGATGATCTTTTCGACTTTACAACTAAAAAAATAGGTAAACCTACAAAGTCAGACTTAAAATCTCAAAAAATCACTTTGCCACTAATTTTTTCAATTCAAAAATCAACTTATCAAGATAAAAAAGTAATTAAATCTATCCTTAAAAAGAAAAATTATACAATGGCTGACAAGAGATTGGTCAATGAATTTATAATTAAATATAAAGGATTTGAATATTCTCATAATAAAATGCTTGATTTTAAAAAACTGGCTCTTAATAAACTTAAAAAGTTTCCAGATAATGAGTCAAAAGAATCAATTAAAACTCTCTTAGATTATATAATTGAGCGAAAGTATTAATTTACTATATTAACATTAAATTCTTAAAATTGATTAGCAAGGATACAATAGATAAAGTTTTTGAGTTTTCTAGAGTTGAAGAAGTGATTTCAGACTTCATAGCTTTAAAAAAAACTGGTGCAAATTTTAAAGGCTTGAGTCCCTTTACAAATGAAAAGACACCAAGTTTCGTTGTATCACCCTCAAAACAAATATGGAAAGACTTTAGTTCTGGTAAAGGAGGGAATGTAATTGCATTTTTAATGGAACATGAACAGTTTAATTATCCTGAGTCCATAAAATATCTTGCTAATAAATATAATATTGAAATATTAGAAACAGCTGAAAGTGCTGAAAATGCAGAAGAAAGAAACGAAAGGGAGTCGTTGTTTATTATTAACTCCTATGCATTGTCCTATTTTGAGGATGTATATTCAAAAAAAGAAAGAATTAAACAATATCTAATTGATAGAGGCCTTTCGGAGTCTACTATTAAAAATTTTAGTTTAGGATATAGTAACGATTCACAGAATGAATTTTATAAAAGTGCTTCTGATAAAGGGTATTCTGACAATTTTCTTGAAGAAACAGGTCTTGTATTATCTAATGCAGATAAAAAAATTGATAGGTTTAGAGGGAGGATAATTTTCCCAATTAAAAGTATAGCAGGAAGAATTGTTGGTTTTGGAGGAAGAATAGTTGATTCAACTAAAAAGATAGCGAAGTATATTAATTCTCCCGAAAGTAAAATTTATAATAAGAGTAAAACATTATATGGAATATATGAATCAAAACAATTTATAGTAAGAGATGATGTCTGTCTTTTAGTTGAAGGATATATGGATGTAATTCAACTTCATGAACATGGAATTAAAAATGTATTAGCTTCATCTGGAACATCTCTTACAAAAGATCAAATTATTTTAATCAAAAGACTTACTTCAAATATTATAATATTATTTGATGGTGATCAGGCTGGGCTTGCAGCATCATTAAGAAGTATTGAAATGATTTTAGAGGAAGGGTTAAATGTAAAAATATGTTCTTTCCCGGATGGAGAAGATCCTGATAGTTTTGTTAAAAAACACAAAAAGGATTTTATGTTAGATTATGTTAAAAAGGAATCAAAAGATTTTATTGATTTTAAGCTTAATGTAAATTCTGATTTTCATAATGATGAAGATAAAAAAGTAGCTTTAATAAAAAACATTCTTAAATCTATTTCACTGATTCCAGACTCATTGAAACAGGAAATTTATATAAAAAAATTATCATCTATTTTAGAGATTGATGAAGCGTCACTCTTTAGATCTTTTGCTAATATTGAGAGTAGTAAAATATTAAAAAAATCATCAAAAAAATTATATAGAAATAAAATTGTTAAAGTTCAAAGTTCTAAAGATGAGAATACAGCAAGTTATATTTATCAGCTAGAAAGACAGATTATTAGTATCCTGCTAAAATATGGAGCTGAAGAAATTGTATTTGAAGATACAAGACTTAGCAAGGATGAAAATGGAAATGTGCTTGAGACTAAAAAGGAAATTAGATCTAAAGTGTTTGAGAAAATTTATTTAGATCTTCAACAAGATGAAATAGAGTTTACTCATTCTCCATTCAAGGATATTTACAATAAATTAATAAATGGATTTCATAACGAAACATCAGTTTCAATAGATAGCTTCATAAATGATTTAGATTCAAGTTCTAGTAAAATTGTTTCTGATATTCTAATTAATGATGATAAGTATCAATTACATGACTGGGAAAGAAAGAATATTTATGTAAAAAAAATTGGAAGTGAATTAAGTCAGTTAGTAAATGAAACAATACTAAATATGAGAAGATTTTTGATTGATAAAAAAATTATTGAACTTCAAGAGTTTCAAAAAGAAGATGATAAAAATGACGTTTTAGAACAAGTAATGAGCTATTACAGGCTTAAGAAAGTGCTTTCGGCTAAACTTAATAGGGTTGTTTGATATGTTTTCTAGCTAATAAGTATAAATCAGTTTTTGAATTAACCTCAAGTTTCTTCATAATTCTTGTAATGTAAGTATTTACTGTTTTTTGATTAATATTTAATTTTTCTGAGATTTCAATATTTCTTTTTCCTCTAAAGAATAACTTTAAAACTTCTAGTTCTCGCTTTGAAAGACTATTTAATTTTTCCGTATTATAATCAAAGCTAAACCTATTTTTAAGTCGAGTAAACTTATTCAATTCTTTTGACCCATATTTTGTGAAGGCTATATCTTGAATAATTCGTTTTAATGATTTTTTTCTTAAATTTTTAGTTATAAATCCCGAGGCCCCAAATTTTAAAAGGTTAATAGATTTATTTTCATTCGATTCAGAAGTAAATACAACTAAAGGGATATCTATGTTCTTTTTCTTGAATAATTTTAAAATATCTTTTACATTTCCATCTTTAAAATTAATTTCTGATATAACCAGATCAATTTCTTGTTGATTCATTATATCATTAATTTCAATTTTGTTATCTGAAAATGCAGCTACCTCAAATATTAAGGAATTTTTAAATATAGATTTAAACCCAATGTTAATAATTGGATTTGTGTCAATAATTAAGATTTTTAATTTTTTCAATTTATCTAAGATAATCTTTTGGAATTTTACAAACGGGTATAGGAAGCATTTTATGTCTGTTTGATGAATTTAATGTTTTATATATTTTCAAAACTTCTTTTTCTCTCTTAGATAAATCATAATCTAATTTATTAGCTAGATGCATTGCTTTTTCAAGCTCCTCATATGATGCTCCAATTTGATCTTCATCATTTCTGTTATCATTCCAAAGTCCATCTGTTGGCTGTGCTTCTATGATTTCATCATCTATATTGTGAAACTTAGCTAGTTTATATACATCAGATTTTAATAAATCTGCAATAGGGCTAATATCTACACCACCATCTCCATACTTAGTGTAGAATCCAATACCAAAATCTTCAACTTTATTTCCAGTGCCAACAACTATATATTTTTTCAATGCTGAGAAATAATATAGTGTAACCATTCTTAATCTTGCCCTTGTATTGGCTAAACTTAGTTCATTTTCAGGAGATTTAACTTTAGGAATAGAGTCTGTAAATGAATCAAAAGTTTTATCTAAACTAATAGTCATTGAGCTTACATTAGAATATTTTTTCTTTAACCATTCTATGTGTTTTTTAGATCTTGAAACTTGATTTTTATCTTGGTTAATTGGCATTTCAACACAAAGAACATTTCTTCCAGTTTCAGCACAAAGCGTGGATGTTAGGGCTGAATCAATTCCACCAGAAACTCCAATCACGAACCCTTTCATTTTAATTCTATTAAGATAGTTGTCTGTCCAACTAACTATATGTTTTGAAACTTTTTCAGGATATTTCATCAACTAATATTAAATTATATATTTGTGCAAATCTAGTGTTTAAAAAAATTAAATGAAAGAAACAGAAATAACAATTAAGGTCAAGTTAGATGACAATAATATTCCTGAACACATTTCATGGTCAGCCCCTGATGGCGGTATGTTAGATGAATCCTCAAAAGCTATGTTGCTCTCTTTTTGGGATAGTAAAAAGAAAGAGACTTTAAAAATGGATCTTTGGACTAAAGAAATGCCAGTCGATGAAATGAAAACTTTTACTCTCCAAACTTTTTTATCAATGAAACAATCTATATTAAAAGCTACAGGTGAGGAGAATTTAGTAAACTTAATTGATGATTTTTGTATTGAATTTGAAAAGAGAATTTCTAATCAGCCTAAATAGCATATTCATTTAGAGAAGATTCAATAAAGCAATGAATTTCATTGATTCCTAATTTATTTTTTGAAGAAGTAACAAACATTTTTGGAAGATCCTCCCAATACTTAGAAAGTTGTTCTTTTAAATTATCAATTTGTATATCTAATTGTTTGATTTTTAATTTATCAGATTTTGTAAAAATTATAACAAAAGGACAATAGTTGCTAATTAAGAATTCCATAAATTCAATATCTTTTTTTTGAATATCATGTCTTATGTCAATAAGTAGAAAAGTATATAACAGTTCTTTTCTTAACTTAAAATAATTTTTATGCATAGTTTTAATATCTTCTTTTATTTTTTTTGAAACAGTGGCATAACCATATCCTGGAAGGTCAACAATATAAAGTTTATCATTTATTCTAAAATGATTTATTAGCAGTGTTTTTCCGGGTTTAGAAGAAATTTTAGCAATTGATTTATTGTTTAATAATGAATTTATAAGTGATGATTTACCCACGTTTGATCTCCCCACAAAAGCAAATTCAGGCAGGTTCTTGTTTGGACATTGATCAATAGTTTTGCTACTTTTTTCAAAAACTGAATTAATGATCTTCATATTCAGATTGATTATAATTTATTCTTTGAAAGCCAATTTTCCATTATTAAGTTAAAATCATTAGGATGTTCCATCATTGGGGCATGGCCGCATTTATCTATCCATATTAGATCTGAATTAGGAAGTAGGGAATGAAAATCATCTCCAACATTTGGCGGGGTAACAACATCTTGTCTCCCCCATATAATCAATGTTTTTGTTTCCATTTTTGGGAGGTCATCAGCCATGTTATGTCTTATAGCACTTTTGGCTAAAGATAATGTTCTAATTAATTTCTCACGATCATTTACACTTGCAAAAACTTCATCAATTATTTCTTTAGTTGCTATTTTAGGGTCATAGAATACCTCTTCGGTTTTCATCTGGATATATTCATAATTACCTCTTTTGGGATAACCATCTCCTATCATCGACTTCTCATATAGACCTGAGCTTCCAGTTATTATTAAACCACTTACTAATTTAGGATAATCTCTTGTAAAAAGAAGACCAACATGTCCTCCCAACGAATTTCCTAATAAAATAACATCTTTTAAATTCTTGAAATCAATAAACTCTTTTACAAATTTTGAAAAAGTAGCAACATTTGTTTTTAAAATAGGTGTATTATCTACAGGTAGCTCAGGAATAATTACCTTATAATTTTTTAATGGAAAATGTTCAAAAACACCTTGAAAATTACTTAGTCCCCCCATCAATCCATGTAGAATAATTATTGGCCTACCTTCTCCTTTTTCAATGTAACTAAACCCTCCTTCTTTGATCAATTCTTTTTCCATATTTATTTACTTAACCACAAATATATGCATAAAGAATAACCTTTTTTTTTTACAATCTAAATTCTTGATAATCAACTTTATAAATTGGATTTAAAGAACTTATCAACAAAGTGGTAAAAAGTGGTAAAAAGTGGTAAATAAATTTTATATTTGAGTAAAGCAACTGATAAATGCAACACTTCATAGGGACTTACGAATGCAAAGCAGATGAAAAAGGAAGAATCATGCTTCCTGTTTCATTGAAGAAGCAGTTGTCTGATAAATTAAAGAGTGGTTTTGTTATTAAAAGAGCAGTGTTCAATTCCTGTTTAGAGTTGTATCCATCAAAAGAGTGGAATAATCTAATGCTTAGGATTAATAAGTTAAATAGGTTTAATAAAAAAAACATAGACTTCATAAGAAGATTTACTGCTGGTGTTAGACAGATTGATATAGATATATCAGGAAGAATTTTAATTCCTAAGGATTTAATTGCTCATGCTAAAATCTCTAAAGAAATAGTTGTTTCGTCTGCAGTAAATATTCTTGAAATCTGGGACAAAGAATCCTATGAAAATGCTATAGATGATGCAAAAATTGATTTTGGAAATCTAGCAGAGGAAGTAATGGGTGATAAAAATGAAGATAATGTATCATAAACCAGTTCTTCTTGAAGAATCAATAATTGGTTTAAAGATTAATCCAAATGGAATTTATGTCGATGCAACATTTGGTGGGGGTGGGCATTCTAAAGAAATTTTGAGTAATCTAAATTCTACTGGAAAGTTGATAGCTTTTGATCAAGATCAAGATGCAATAGAAAACAAACTATTAGATAAAAGATTAAAGCTTGTTAAATCAAATTTCAAATATTTAAATAACTACTTAAACTATTTTCAAATCAAGAAAATTGATGGTCTGCTTGCTGATTTTGGAATTTCATCACATCAAATTGATAATGAAAGTAGAGGTTTTTCAATAAGATTTGATTCAGAACTAGATATGAGGATGAATAATTCTCAAAAAACTGATGCCAAAGAAGTTATAAATAATTTTAAAAAAGATCAACTGGAATATATTTTTAAAAATTTTGGAGAACTCAAAAATTATAGAAAAATCACTCAAATTATTACTTCTCAAAGAATGATTAAAGAGATAAAATCAACTAATGATCTTAAAAAAATTCTATTACAGTTAACAAACAAAAAAGAAGAAAATAAATTTTTTGCTAAGATTTTTCAAGCAATTAGAATTGAAGTTAATGATGAGCTTGAAGTAATAAAGACTTTGTTGGATAAATCATCTCAGTATTTAAAAAAAGGAGGAAGATTAGTTTTTATTTCTTATCATTCTCTTGAGGATAGATTGGTTAAAAAATTTATACAAAACGGAGGATTTAGAAAAGAAATATCTTCTGATTTGTATGGAAATAAAAATCTGAATTTAATTAAAGTAGGCAAACTGATAACACCCTCAAAAAATGAAATTTTAATAAATAATAGATCAAGAAGTGCAAAACTTAGAATAGCAGAAAAAATATGAAAAACTTTTTATCATTTGTCAATATTGACTTTTTAGCTGGAAAAGATTCTTTAAAGAATTGGAGGATGTTATTATTCGTTTCTGTTTTACTGATGTTTACAATATATAGTAGTCATAGTGCGGATCAAAAAATATTTTTAATAACAAAACTTAATAAAGAAGTTAATACTCTAAATAGTGTTTCAGTTTCTACAAAATTAGATTTGATGAACGTTAAGATGGAATCTAAAGTTACATCTAGATTGAAAGATAATGGTCTGTCAATATCAAAATATCAACCTATTAAATTAATAATTAAAGACTAAAATGAGTAAATCAAATAATAGAATAGCTAATAGAATGAATGTAGTATTCTTTTTGTCTCTATTATTTTCATTTTTTTTAATTGGTAAGATTTTCTATTTACAAAATATTGAAGTTGAGACGTTAACTAAATCTACAATCGAAGCTGTTAAGAATGTTGAGGTTGAATCACCAAGGGGGAATATTTATTCAGATAATGGTGACTTGATAGTCTCTACAGTTGTGAAATATGAGCTAAGATGGGATTCAAAAACACCTTCATCAAGTATTTATTTAGATCACATCTCAGATTTATCTAAAGAGTTGTCAAATTATTTTAATACTACTCAAGAATATTTTCTCAGTCATCTTAAAAATGCAAGAATAAATAATAATAGATATTTATTAATAGGTAAAAATTTATCAATTTCAGATGTCAATAAAATTAAATCATTCCCAATTTTTAATCAAGGAATATATAAAGGTGGATTAATCGTTAAAGAGCAACATACTAGACAAAGTCATTTAGGTAAAGTTGCAGAAAGAACAATTGGTTATGAAAAGTTGCTTGACGGAAAATATACAAGAATTGGACTTGAAGGTGCTTACTCAGAATATCTTTCTGGTAAAAGTGGTCTAAGATTAATGCAAAAAATTGCTGATGGACAATGGAAGCCTATGACAGTTAATTATAAAAGAAAACCTGTTCCTGGTTATGATGTTCACACTACAATTGATACACAAATTCAGGATATGGTTCATCATGAATTGTTATATCAATTAGAAAAATATGAAGCTGATCACGGAACAATGATTTTAATGGAAACTAAATCCGGAAAGGTTAAAGCTATATCAAACTTGGGAAGAACCTCTGAGGGTAAGTATTATGAAAAAATTAATTATGGTATATGGGAGAGTCAAGAACCAGGTTCAACATTTAAATTAATGAGTATAATAGCAGCTCTAGAAGATGGTGTTATTAGTCCAACAGATTCAGTTGATACAGGTAATGGAGTGCTTAAATTTTATAATGAAGAGGTTAAAGATTCTAACAGGAGAGGGTATGGAATAATCCCAATTTCAAGAGCTTTTGAGGTTTCTTCAAATACGGGAATAGTTAAGATGATATATGACAATTATAAAGACAATCCAGAAAGATTTGTAGACAGATTAATTAACATGAAAATTGATCAAAAGATTAATATAGATATAAAGGGAGAAGGTAAACCTAAAATTCCACACCCTTCAGATAAAGATTGGAGTGGACTCTCTCTTCCTTGGATGGCATTTGGATATGGAGTAAGTATGACACCTTTACAAACACTTACATTTTACAATGCAGTTGCAAATAATGGAGAAATGGTTAAACCAAGCTTTATTAAAAGTATTGGTGCTTTTGGCCAGGAGCCAGTTTATAAGATAGACAGAGAGGTGATAATGCCCTCTATTTGCTCGGATGAAACATTAAAATCAGTTCAAATAATGTTAAAGAATGTAGTTGAAAAACCATGGGGAACAGCAAATAATATATATGATGAAAATATTAAAATTGCTGGTAAAACTGGAACAAGTCAGATAGGATATGCTTTTGATAAGACAGATTATGTCTCAAGTTTTGTAGGTTATTTTCCTGAAGATAATCCAAAATATTCTGCGATAGTAGTTATAAATAAACCAAATAAATCCAAAGGATATTATGGAAATTCAGTAGCTGCTCCAGTGTTTAAAAAAGTAGCCCAAAAAATTATAACCAGAATTCCGATTGAAATTGAAATAAGTAAAAAGGATCTACTATTTTGAAAAAGTTAAAAGAAATATTATTTAAAGTAAATATTAATTCAGTTTATGGAGATACTGATTTAGCTATAAAAAAAATAACTTTTGACTCAAGAAATGTTGATAACAATACTCTTTTTGTCGCTATTAAAGGTTATAAAATTGATGGTCATAATTTCATTGATGAATCACTTAAAAGAGGAGCATCTGTTATTGTTTGTGAAAAATTACCTGAAAATTTTAAAAATAATAATTCTGTTTATATATGTGTAAATTGCTCAAAATCAGCACTTTCAATAATTGCTGCAAATTTTTACGACAATCCATCATTAAAAATAGATTTAATAGGTGTCACAGGAACAAATGGCAAAACAACAATCTCATCACTTTTACATAAATTATATAATGATTTAGATATAAAATCTGGATTAGTTTCAACTATTAATATTCAATACGATGATTTCATCGAAACTTCAAAAAATACGACACCTGATCCGATAACTTTAAATTATCATTTGTCAAAAATGATTGAAAGGGATGTTCAAGTTTGTTTTATTGAGGTATCATCTCATGGAATTTTTCAAAAAAGAGTTAATGGACTTGATTTTAAGGGTATGATTTTTACCAACCTTACTCATGATCATCTCGATTATCATAAATCATTCAAAGAATATAGAGATACCAAAAAAAATGTATTTGATACACTAGGTAAAAATGCTTTTGCACTTATTAATATAGATGACAAAAATGCCAAATATATGGTTCAAAATACCTCAGCTAAGGTATACTCCTATTCATTAAAGTCAAAATCAAACTTTTCATCAAGAATAATTGAACAACAATTAAATGGAATGCTTCTTAGTATAGAAAGTAGTGAAATATGGACTAAGCTAATAGGTAAGTTTAACGCTTCTAATTTATTAGCTATATACTCTGTAGGAAAACTATATAATATTGATAAAATTAAATTACTAACTGCTATAAGTACACTCGAAAGTGTAGTAGGAAGATTACAATCTTTTTTATCCACTAATAAAGTTACAGTTATTGTTGATTATGCTCACACCCCTGATGCAATAGAAAATGTTATATCAACTATAAATAAAATAAAATCGCCAAGTCAAAATCTTATAACTGTAATTGGTTGTGGAGGAGATAGGGATAAAGATAAGCGCTCAATTATGGGTAAAATTTGTTCTGATTTAAGTTCAAGAGTAATATTTACTTCAGATAACCCAAGGTCTGAAGATCCAAATTCTATTATTGAAGATATGATTCAGGGAGTTTCAAAATTTAATACTGATAAAGTTACAGTGGAAATAGAGAGATCAAATGCAATTAAAGAAGCAAAAGAGGGAAGTGCTCAAGGAGATATAGTTCTAATAGCTGGAAAAGGTCATGAGGATTATCAAGAATTAAAAAATAATAAGAGAATACAGTTTGATGATTTTAAAATTGCAAAACAAATTTTTAATAAATAAGTATGTTATACTATCTGTTTGAAATATTAGAGAGTCAATTTAACTTTCCAGGTGCTAGTCTTTTTAGTTATTTATCTTTTAGAGCTGGTCTATCAGTATTATTATCACTTATTATATCTGTTATTTTTGGAAAAAAAATAATTAATTATTTAAAAAGAAAACAAATAGGGGAGAATATTAGAGAACTTGGACTAGAAGGTGAAGATAAAAAAGTAGGAACTCCAACCATGGGAGGTCTGATAATTATTATAGGAACACTTATTCCAGTAATTCTAATGTCTAATCTTGAAAACATTTATATTCAAATATTAATATTTTCAACATTAATGCTAGGAACTATTGGTTTTATTGATGATTATATTAAAGTTTTTAAGAAAGATAAAAAAGGATTAAAAGGTAAGTTTAAAATAGCTGGTCAATCATTATTAGGAATTTTTGTTGCATTAATTCTTTTATCAAATAATGATATTACAATAGTTGAATTTGATAAAAATTTAAATGACGATAAGATTGAATTTTCCGAAGTTGAAGAAATTAAGTCATTTAAGACAACTGTACCATTTTTTAAAGATAATGAGTTAGACTATAGCGAAATATCAAATTCTATATTCAAATATGGAGATAAATTATTATGGATAATACTAATTCCAGTAATAATATTTATTATATCAGCAGTTTCAAACTCTAATAATTTAACAGATGGATTAGACGGTTTATCTGCTGGTCTGTCAGCTATAATTGTATTTACACTTGGAGTTTTTGCGTGGACTTCAGGTAATATAATTTTCTCAGAATATCTCAACATAATGTATATACCTAGAGTTGGAGAAATTACAATCTTTATTGCTGCATTATTAGGATCATTAGTAGGTTTTTTATGGTATAATACATATCCAGCTACAGTCTTTATGGGAGATACTGGAAGTTTGACAGTTGGTGGTCTAATCGCAGTTATTTCTATTTTAATAAGGAAAGAATTACTAATTCCAATCTTATGTGGAGTTTTTCTATTAGAAGCATTATCAGTTATTCTTCAAGTCAGCTATTTCAAAATAACTAAGAGAAAATCAGGTATAGGTAAACGTATTTTTTTAATGTCTCCAATTCATCATCATTTTCAGAAAGTTGGATATCATGAAAGTAAAATAGTTTCAAGGTTATGGATTATTGGAATATTCTTAGCTCTCATCACAATCTTAACATTAAAAATTAGATGATAAAAAATATAACTATTCTTGGAGCTGGAGAAAGCGGATTTGGGGCAGCTATGTTAGCAAATCAAAAAGGTCATAATGTATTTGTTTCTGAAAAATCTAATATCAGAAAAGATATAAAATCAATTTTTCTTGAAAATTCTATCAGATTTGAAGAGAATAAACACACTTTTGATAAAATTGAATTTTCAGATTTAATTATTAAAAGTCCGGGAATACCTAACAATTCCGAAATCATCTCAAAAATCAGATCTGCCGATATTCCAATAATTTCTGAAATTGAATTTGCAAGTAGTTATTCGAATTCATTTAAAATATGCATAACTGGTACAAATGGAAAAACTACTACAACTAAGTTAATACATCATATTCTTAATAAATCTGGAATAGATGTTGGTATAGCAGGAAATATTGGTGACAGTTTTTCAAAAACACTTCTATCTGGAGATAAAGATGTCTATGTACTAGAAATTAGCAGTTTTCAGCTTGATGATATTAAAAATTTTAAGCCAAATATTTCTGTCATAACTAATATAATTGAAGATCATTTAGATAGATACGATAATGATTTCAGCAAATATGTAGATGCTAAGATGAAGATTATAATGAATCAAGATGAGTCAGATTATTTAATATATAATTCAGATGACAAAGCGTTAATTAATGTATTAAAGAATAAAAAATTACCAGTAAACAAAATTTCAATTGGAATTAAAAATAATGATCAAAATCAAGTATTAGTTGACAATAATATTCTTTCTAACAAAAAAAAAACTATTATGATAAATACAGAAGAGTTTGCGCTTAAAGGAAGGCATAATTTACTTAATGCAATGGCAGCAATTACTGTCTCAGATTTGCTTAAAATTGATAATAAAATTATTAGAGAGAGCCTATTAACTTTTTCTGGTTTACCACATCGTCTTGAAAATTTCTTGAAAATTCAAGGTGTCAATTATATAAATGATTCTAAAGCTACAAATGTAAATGCTGCTTATTATGCACTTGATTCTATGAAATCACCAACCGTCTGGATTGCTGGTGGAGTTGACAAAGGAAACGATTATACTGAATTACTTCCAATTGTTAGAGAGAAAGTAAAAGCTATTATTTGCCTTGGAATAGATAATGCTAAAATTATTGAAACATTTAAACCAGTAATAGAAATTATTATTGAAACAGAGTCAATTACTGAAGCTGTTAAGGTAGCTAATAAGATTGCAGAGAAAACAGAAAATGTTCTATTATCTCCAGCATGTTCTAGTTTCGATTTATTTGATAATTATGAAGATAGAGGAAATCAATTTAAAAATGCAGTTAGAAATTTATAGATGAGTACTAAAAGTTTAATATTTGGGGATAAAGTTTTAATAGTAATCATATTATTACTATCTCTATTTTCTTTTTTTCCAGTTTTTTCATCTAGCTCATATCTTTCTTATGTAGTGGATGGTTCATCTCCAATTTACTATTTAGTTAAACATTTAATTGTACTCCTTTTCGGGTTTATATTAATGTTATCGGTGAAACTAGTTCCATTTAAATTGTTCAAGGGTATGTCAATAATTCTTCTTCCAATAGGATTAGCTTTATTAGCATATACTCTATCTCAGGGAACTATGATAGGGGGGTCAGCAGCAAGTAGGTGGATAGACATTCCATTTGTTGGAATTAGTTTTCAGACTTCTTCATTTGCAGCTATAATTATAATAACCTATACCGCTAGATACCTTTCAAAA
>CABWZL010000014.1 GCA_902509805.1 uncultured Bacteroidota bacterium | reverse complement strand
TAGTGAGTTGTTTGATCACTTTCTTTAATAGTTTTTAAATCACCATGAGACACATCGCTTGAAAGGGTAGCTTTATCCCAAGAGAATGATTCCATTCGAGCTTTAACATATTCATCATCCATTAATTCATATACTGGAAGTTTATTAAAATCGGGATCACCCATGTAAAAACTTCTATCAGCATAAGCTCTTCTTTCAGCTTCTACCATTATCTGGATTGATTCAACAGAGTTATGACCATATTGAGCTATATCATAACTTTCTACAGCTTTTAACAATTGACCTAAAAGAATTCCTCCACTGGAAGGAAGAGGCATAGAGATTACTTCTAACTCTTTATATTTAAATTTTATTGGATCTCTCCAAACTGAATTATAATTTTTTAAATCATCAACTGTCATTATACCTCCACTTTCTTGAACTTCATCAACAATCATTTTGGCTATCTCACCCTCATAAAAAGCTTTAGGACCATTATTAGCAATTTTATCCAGAGTGTTAGAAAGATTTATATTTTTTAAAGTATCACCTTCTTGATAGTTATTTGAAAACAGAGATTCATTTCCGTTTACTTTAATAAAATCTTTCATCTTGTCTTTTAATGCTGACTCTTGTCTTTTGGTAATAACAAAACCATTTTTTGCTAACTCTATTGAAGGTTGAAAAAGATCCTTGATTGGAAGAGAGCCAAATTTAGAATGAATTTCAAATATACCTGATATTGATCCAGGAACACCAACAGCTGCACCACCTAGAGTACTCATGTCTTCAATAACATCTCCATTATCATCTAAATACATATCTTTAAATGCCTTTCCTGGTGCTTTTTCCCTAAAGTCAAGTGAACCACTTTCACCATTAGAAGTGTGGTATACAACAAAACCTCCACCACCAATATTTCCAGCTATAGGATATGTAACAGCAAGTGCTAGATGTACTGCTACCATTGCATCAAATGCATTACCACCTTTTTTCATAATTTCAACACCTATATCAGAGGCTTCTTTTCTTGCAGAAACAACAGCAGGATTATATGATTTGCCACAACTAAGTATAAAAAATGATAAGATAAATGGGATATATTTTTTCATATTAAAATTTCGTGTAATTTACAATTTATATATTTACATTTCATATGACATTAATAAAAAATATATCAGGATTTAGAGGAACAATAGGGGGTAATAATAATGAAAATTTAACACCTGCTGATATTGTAACATCTATTTCTGCTTTTTCCAGATTAATCAAAGAAAATAACCCTAACTCTTCTAGTTTAACAGTTATGACTGGAAGAGATGGGAGAAAATCTGGAAGCATGATCCATTCGATAGTTAATTCTACATTTAACTCGATGGGAATCAATGTTATAGATGCTGGATTGTCAACAACACCTACTATATGTTGGGGGGTCTTAAATAATGATTCTGTAGGAGGATTAATGATAACAGCAAGTCATAATCCTGAAGAGTATAATGGTTTAAAATTTTTTAATTCTGATGGTGAGTTTTTATCAAGAGAAGATGTATCAAAATTAATTGAATATTCAGAATCAAAAAACCAATTTTTTTCTTCTAATAATTCTCTTGGCTCTATTAGAGAATATGATAGACTTATGGACGATCATGTAGATGCAATTTTAAATTTAAAAATATTACCATTAGAAGAAATCAGGGAACTTAATCTATCTGTTAGTGCTGATGCGATTAATTCTGGTGGCTCCATAGCAATACCTAAATTGCTTGATAAGCTCAATATTAAATACAATATTATAAATGCAGAAATAAAAGGAGTTTTTAATCACACACCTGAACCTTTAGCTGAAAACTTAACAGATCTATCAAAGTCAATCCAAGTGAATAACTCTGACTTTGGTGTTGCTGTTGATCCAGATGTTGATAGGCTTGTTTTTTTCGATGAGAATGGGAAAATTCTAGGTGAAGAATATACTCAAGTATTTTGTTCAGACTTTGTTTTATCAAAGAATAAAGGTGATACAGTATCAACCTTATCTTCTTCAAATGCACTCAAAGATTTAACTATTTCATATGGTCAAAAGTATTACTCAACTCCTGTTGGAGAAATGAATGTTGTTAAGAAGATGAAAGAGGTAAACTCTATTGTAGGAGGTGAAGGCGGGGGAGGTATAATATATCCTGAATTACATCATGGAAGAGATGCTTTAGTCGGGATTGCTCTTTTTCTAGCTTTATTAGTTGATAAGAAATGTAAGGTATCAGAATTAAAAAGTCAATATTCTGAGTATTTTATGAAAAAAATAAAAATTATTTTAAAAGATTCAAACTTAATTGATAATACCTTTAAAGTAATAACTGAAAATTATTCAGAACTATCTCCTAATACAGAAGATGGAGTTAGAATAGATTTTGAAGATGCTTGGGTGCATATGAGAAAATCAAATACAGAACCAATTATAAGAATTTTTGCTGAGGCAGAGTCGCAGGATATTGCGGATAAGTATGCTTTAAAAATTGAAAATGAGATAAAATCAATTAGTTCTTAAGTGCTTAAATCTATTATGCGTCCAAAAATATTGAGAAGGATCTCTATATATCTGATTTTCTAATAACCTTAAAAACTGGTCTGTAATACTGTAAGTAGTATCCTTTTTATCGATAATCTCTATAAATTTAGTTTTGTAGTGGCCTCTTTTAGTTCTTGTTATATCTGCAAAAACAACTGACAAGCCATAGTCATTTGAAAATCTTTCAGCACCTGTAAAAATTGGCACTTTATGGCCAAGAAATTCACTTATATAAGACTTTCCTATTTTTCTAGGTGACTGGTCTGAAGCAAAGCCAAATAGATGATATTTATTAATATCTAGGTTATTCATGAAATCATTAATATGATATCTTGATACAAGGAAAGCATTGTGTTTTCCTCTAATTTTTTTAAATAACTTATCAAAATACTTATTTGTCATTGGAGTGTAAATTCCATATCCATTGCCCTTAACATTATAACCAATTGAAAGAAGCCATTCAAAGTTTGAATAATGACCACAAATAAGAATTATGTTTTTATTTTTTTTCTGAATCTTCTCTAATATTTCAATATTCTCATAAGTATATCTTTCTTTCATCTGCTTTTTACTCATTCCAAAGGCTTTTATGCTTTCAATGCTAATGTCTGCGAAATGATTATAAAACTTCTTTTCTATATCTTCTAGTTCATTTTTTTCCTTATCATTAAAAACTAATTTTAAGTTTTTTTGAACAGTTTTCATTCTGTACTTGAAAACTTTATGAAGTAGGTAAGAAAGAAAGTCTGATAGTTTATACACTAACTTAAAAGGTAGTATTGATATAAATTTAATTAGTGGATATGTAAGTAAGTAAATTAATAAATGCAATTATCAGTTGTTTTGTGATAATGCAAATTTAATTTTTTCTTCGAGATCATTACCTCTTAGATTTTTCCCAATAACAACACCCTTGTTGTCAATTAAGTATGATTGTGGAATAGCTCTAATACTATACCTTCTCGCAATAGGATCATTCCAAAAGTTAAGATTTGAAACTTGAGTCCATGGTAAACTATCATCTTCTATTGCCTTTTCCCATTGTTCTTGAGTTCTGTCTAAAGAAACACCTATTATATTAAATCCTTCATCGTTATAAGATTTGTAGAGTCTTACTAAGTTTGGATTTTCAACTCTACACGGTCTACACCATGCAGCCCAGAAGTCAAGAAGAGTAACTTTGTGTTTGGAAAGCTCATCGCTTAGAGTAACATTAGTTCCATCTATACTAGGTCCTGTAAAGTCAGGTGCAGTTTCACCAACCTCAATTGGATCTGAGTATTGGCTAAGAAGATCGGCAATATTTTTACCAACATCACTAACTTTAATTCTATTAGATAAACTCTCATACACGTCAATTATAGAGTCCTTATTAACTTTATTTTCAACCATAAAAACTTCAAGAAGAAGTGCGGACATGTAAGAATCCAAGTTTTCTGTTATAAAATCCCATTCATATAGAAGAACTTCCTGTTCTACTTTGCTGTAATCTTTCTCTAACTTCATAGCAATCTCAACATCGCCATTCATGATTGCGTCTTGTGCTTCATATGAAATACTATTCATGATTTCAACTAGAGATTTAGTTTCAGATTTGTATTTAACAAAATCATCATTTGATTTAGTTCCATAAACTTCTGATTTAGATAAACTGTCTTTATACAAGTTAGCATTTATGTCTCCATTCTCAAGAATTGTTAAAACATAACCGCCAATACCCTCGACCTGCATGTAGCTAATCTGAGGTGTGGCAGACATTCCTTTAAAAGTAAACTCATTAGACTTGACTGTTGCTGAATCTTTAATAAAGGGTTGGTTGTTTTGATCTGCTTGTAAAATATAGATTTTGGTATCATCTATAACGTCAATATTACCATTAAGGACATAGCTGTTATCATTAGAACATGATAAAATTACTAAACTTAAAAATATGGCTAAATGCTTAATCATAATTTATTTATTTACTCAGCAAATTTAGTTTTTTATATTTAATATCTTTAGTTAACTTTTTGTTAAGGTAACATGCAAGAAAACACCATAATTAGCTTATTTAGAGAAGTCCTTGATGAATCATCATTATTAATTGGAGAATCTCTTAAATCTAGATTCTATCATATTTGGAAAACAGACATTCAATTAGAATCTTTATGTTTATTGTTGCCAAGAACAACGAATGAAGTTTCTTCTTTAGTTAAAATCTGCAACGAAAACAACCAGGAAATTATTATTCATGGTGGATTAACAAATCTTGTTGGCTCAACAATTTCTGATAAAACTCAGGTTGTGATTTCTCTTGAAAAGATGAATAGAGTAATTGAAGTAGATGAAAAATCAAAAACTGTTACCTGTGAATCAGGTGTTATTATAGAAGATATTATTAATACTGTTAAAGATAAAGATCTTCTTTTGCCTCTTAATTTTGGAGCAAGAGGTTCAGCTCAAATAGGTGGAGCTGTGTCTACTAATGCTGGTGGTTTAAGAGTTTTTAAATATGGGATGACTAGAAGTCTAGTTATGGGGATTGAAGCAGTTCTTCCAGACGGAACCATTATTTCGTCACTTAAAAAATTGATGAAAGATAACTCTGGTTATGATTTAAAGCATTTGTTTATTGGCTCAGAAGGAACTTTGGGGATTGTTACAAAAGTTGTTCTCAGATTGTATAGGTTACCGAAAACAAGATATACATCTTTAGCTGTTTCTAATAATTATCAAGATGTACTAAATCTTCTTAAAATCATGGAGGATAAAATCTCTTCAAATCTTACAGGTTATGAGTTGTTGTGGAATGATACTTACAAGCAAATGGTAAGTGATAAAACATTATACAATAAGTATTTGCCAGATAATTATAAATACTATGTTTTTATTGAATATATGGGTGGAGATTTTGAAAATGATTATAATTTATTTGAAAGTATAATTCTTGACTGTATCGATAAAGGTGTTATTGATGACGCTGTCATAGGTAAAGATGATAAAGAGCAAGTTAACATATGGGGTATAAGAGAAGATGTCGCTGTTTTAGCAGATGAAAGAAAGTTTGATCAACAATTTGATATAAGTATACCTGTTCCTTTAATTGGTGAGATAATAGACAAGATTTCAAAAGAGCTTAAAGATTGTGAGGGTGTAAAAACAATTTTTCCTTTTGGACATGTAGCAGATGGAAATATTCATTTTATAATTGGAAAAGACTCTGATGATAATGATTTGAAATCAAAAATAAATGATATAATATATAATAACACTCAACTGGTAAATGGATCAATATCTGCTGAACACGGAATAGGTCTTGATAAGAAAAAGTATTTAATAAAAAGTAGGAGCGAGGATGAAATTGAATTAATGAGGTTACTTAAAAAATCAATAGATCCAAAAAATATATTAAATCCCGGTAGAGTAATATGACATAAGATATTATCTTTATAATTCTAGTTATGGCAGGAAATACATTTGGTAACATATTTAAACTTTCATCCTTTGGTGAATCTCATGGTAAGGCCTTAGGGGGTATTATAGATGGTTGTCCTGCAGGAGTTGATCTTGATCTTGATTTCATAAATAAAGAGTTAAACAGAAGAAGGCCGGGTCAATCAGAAATTGTTACTCAACGAAAAGAAGATGATTCTGTAGAGTTTTTATCAGGAGTTTTTGAAGGTAAAACAACAGGAACACCAATTGGTTTCATAATCGTTAACAAAGATCAAAAATCAAAAGATTACTCTCACATCCAGAATAGTTATAGACCTTCTCATGCAGATTTTGTTTATGATAAAAAATATGGTTTTAGAGACTATAGGGGTGGAGGCAGAAGTTCTGCAAGAGAGACAGTTGTTAGGGTTGTAGCGGGATCCATAGCTAAAATGATACTTAAAGGTGTTAAGATTAATGCTTTTGTTTCTTCTGTTGGAGAAATTAAATATGAATACGAGAACACCAAAATAAACTTTGATAATATTGAAAAGTCTATAGTTAGATGTCCAGATGAAGGTAAATCTGAAGAAATGATAGAGCTAATTAAAAGTGTCAAAAAAAATGGTGATACTGTAGGAGGCATTGTTTCATGCGTAATTAGCGGAGTTTCTGTTGGTTTGGGAGAGCCTGTTTTTGATAAGTTACATGCAGAGCTTGGAAAATCGATGTTATCTATTAATGCTGTTAAAGGTTTTGAGTTTGGAAGTGGTTTTAAAGGTTCTGCAATGAGAGGTTCAGATCACAATGACTCATTTAATGCTGATGGTACAACTAAGACAAATAGATCTGGAGGAATTCAGGGAGGTATCTCTAATGGGATGGATATTTATTTCAATGTTGCCTTTAAACCAGTTTCTACCATTATGCGAGATCAAGATTCAATAGACAGTGATGGTAATGAGGTTAAAGTAAAAGGAAAAGGAAGGCATGACCCATGTGTAGTTCCTAGAGCTGTTCCTATTGTTGAAGCTATGTCAGCGTTAGTTTTAGCTGATTACTTATTATTAAACAGAGTCTCAAAAATTTAATTATGAAATTACATTGGAAAATTATTATTGGTATGGTTGCGGGTGTTTTATTCGGACTTTTAATGTCACAAACATCTTTTGGCTCTGAATTTATTAAAGATTGGATTAAGCCATTTGGTACAATCTTCATAAATCTACTAAAGCTAATTGCAATGCCTTTAATTCTAGCTTCTCTTATTAAAGGTATTTCAGATTTAAAGGATATTTCAAAGCTTTCTACTATTGGAACTAGAACTTTAGGTGTGTATGTGTGTACTACTGTACTTGCAGTTATAATAGGTTTAGTTCTAGTTAATATTGTTCAGCCAGGTAATAGTATAAAAGAAGAAACTAGAATCGATTTAGTGCAAGAATATGAGCAGGGTGTTCTTGAGAAACAACAACAAGCTCAAAGACAATCAGAAAGTGGCCCTTTACAGCCTTTAGTAGATGTTGTTCCATCTAATATTTTTGATGCTACAACCAATAATAGAAACATGCTTCAGGTTATATTCTTTGCGATATTTTTTGGTATCGGAATGATTCTTGTTCCTCCAAAGCAAGCTAAACCTGTTAAAGACTTTTTTGATGGATTTAATGCAGTTATACTTAAGCTAATCGATTTAATAATGTTATCTGCACCTTATGGTGTGTTTGCGCTTTTAGCAACCCTTGTAGTTGAATCTCCAAGTATTGATCTTTTTATTGCTCTTGGGATGTACTCACTAACACTTATAATTGGTCTAGCTATTATGATAGTAGTCTATATGATTATAGTAAAGTTTGTTACTAATACTAATCCTATGAATTTCATGAATGGTGTTTCTGCTGCTCAACTATTAGGTTTTTCAACTAGCTCTAGTGCTGCTACTCTTCCTGTAACTATGGATTGTGTGGAAAAAAATCTAGGCGTAGACAAGGAAATTTCAAGTTTTGTATTACCAATAGGTGCAACAATTAACATGGATGGAACTAGTGTCTATCAAGCTGTTGCAGCTGTTTTTATTGCTCAGGCATTTGGCCTAGATCTTAGTTTAGGTGCTCAATTAGGTATAATAGTTACTGCTTCTTTAGCATCAATAGGTGCTGCTGCTGTTCCAAGTGCAGGAATAGTAATGTTAGTTATAGTTCTTGGTCAAGCTGGAATTCCAGAAGCTGGTCTTGCTTTAATTATTGCAGTAGATAGACCTTTGGATATGTGTAGAACAATTGTTAATGTAACTGGAGATGCTGCAGTATCAATGATAGTTGCAAAATCAGTAGGAAAATTAAAGGATCCTAAAGATGTCAATAAAAATTGATGAATCCTGGGAAAGACTTCTAGACGAAGAGTTTAATTCAGAATATTTCAAAAATCTTATAACTTTTGTTAAAGAGGATTATGGATCTACTATTTGTTATCCTAAAGGTCCCCAAATTTTTAATGCATTTGACTCTTGTACAATAGATAATCTTAAAGTAGTAATTATAGGTCAAGATCCATATCATGGAGTAAATCAGGCTAACGGACTTTGTTTTTCTGTTAATAAAGGAATTAATCATCCTCCTTCATTGATTAACATTTTTAAGGAAATTAAAAGCGATTTAGGTCATGAGTTCAAAGAAAAAAATGGTGATCTATCTAACTGGGCTAAACAAGGAGTTATGCTCTTAAATGCTACTTTAACTGTTAGACATGGGGAAGCTGGAAGTCATCAAAATAAAGGTTGGGAAATATTTACAAATAACGTTATTGAAATCATATCAAAGGAAACAAATAATACTGTATTTTTATTATGGGGATCATTTGCTAAGAAAAAAACAAAATTGATAGACACAAGTAAACATAAAATATTAGAATCAGGTCATCCATCTCCATTAAGTGCAAATCGTGGTTATTGGTTTGGAAACAAGCATTTTAGCGAGACTAATAATTATCTGGAGTCTATTGGAAAAAATAAAATTGATTGGTCACTATGAAGTATGATGTAAAAGGAATAGATCAAGATGTTCTAATACAATTGTATAAAAACATGCTGAAATCTCGAATGATTGAAGATAAAATGATCATTTTATTACGACAGGGAAAGGTTTCAAAATGGTTTAGTGGTATTGGACAAGAAGCTATTTCAGCTGGTGTTACTCAAGCTTTAAAAAAGGAAGAGTATATACTACCTATGCACAGAAATTTAGGAGTTTTTACATCTAGAGATATTCCTCTTGACAGGTTATTTGCTCAATGGCAAGGAAAAAATGAAGGTTTTACCAAAGGAAGGGATAGGAGTTTTCATTTTGGATCAAATGATCACAAAATAATAGGAATGATTTCTCATTTAGGTCCACAAATGGGTGTAGCATGTGGAGTAGCATTGTCTAATAAATTAAAAAACAACAATAACGTAACTGCTGTTTTTACAGGTGATGGCGGAACTAGTCAAGGAGATTTTCACGAGGCTTTAAATCTAGCTTCAACTTGGGATCTTCCTGTTATTTTCTGTATTGAAAATAATGGATATGGTCTAAGCACCCCTGTTAATGAGCAATATGCTATTGAAAACCTAGCAGATAGAGGTTCTTCATATAATATGGATTCTCATATAGTCGATGGAAATAATATTGTTGATGTTTATAGATGTATTGATACAGTGATCAAGAAAATGAGAAAAGATTCTAAGCCTGTATTAATTGAATTTAAAACTTTCAGAATGAAAGGTCATGAAGAGGCTAGTGGTCAAGCATATATTGACAAGAAGATAATAGATGAGTGGTCTAAGAAGGATCCTATTTCTCATTTTGAAGAGTTCTTACTTACTTCAAAATTTATTTCAAGTAAAGATTTAGTTGAAATAAAAGAAAAAATTTCAGATGAAATTGATAAAAATTGGAGTTTAGCTAATGGATATGATGAGGTTGACTTTGATATCGATAGAGAACTTGGGGATGTTTACAGAGATTTTACTGTCGAAAAAATCAAGATTGATAATAAGCCATTAAAAAATCTAAGATTAGTAGATTCAATAAGAGAGGGTGTTTTTGAATCTATGGAAAAGCATGAAAATCTAGTAGTAATGGGTCAAGATATAGCGGGATATGGTGGTGTATTTAAGGTGACTGACGGTTTATATGAGAAATATGGTAAAAACAGGGTGCTTAACACTCCTCTTTGTGAATCGGTAATACTTTCTTCTGCATATGGTTTAAGTGTTGGGGGATATAAATCAATAGTAGAGATGCAATTTGCTGATTTTGTGAGTTCTGGTTTCACAGCTGTTGTAAATCTTATAGCTAAATCAAATTATAGATGGTCTCAAAATTCAGATATTGTTGTTAGAATGCCTTGTGGAGGTGGAGTAGGGGCTGGTCCATTCCATTCTCAAACAAATGAAGTTTGGTTTACTAAAGTTCCTGGTTTAAAGGTTGTATATCCTTCTCATCCATATGAAGCAAAGGGTTTATTAAATGCATCTATAGATGATCCTAATCCGGTTATGTACTTTGAGCACAAGTTTTTATACAGGACAGTCTCCGAAGAAATTCCATCATCTAGATACTCTTTGGAGTTAGGTAAAGGAAAAATTAGAAATATTGGTTCAAAGATTACTATTGTAACCTATGGACTAGGTGTTCATTGGGCATTAGATTTGTTAAATGAATATCAAAAAGAAATAGAAATAATTGACCTTAACACTTTAGTTCCATGGGATAAAGCCCTAGTATTCAATTCAATAAAGAAAACAGGTAAAGTATTACTTTTAGGAGAAGACACTCTTTTTAATAGCTATTTAGGAGAGATTTCAGCTATAATTAGTGAAGAAATATTTGAACATTTAGATGCTCCTATTGTTAGAGTTGGATCTTTAGATACTCCAGTACCTTTTGCTAAGAATCTGGAAGAAGGATTTCAAGCAAGCTATAAGTTAAAAGACAAGTTAGACTATCTACTTAACTACTAATGATGGACTATTCTAAATTAATTAATTCAATTCATTTGTTAGATAAGGATACTGATCCTAAATGGGGAAGAATGAACTCTTCGATGATGCTCAAACACTGTTCTGCCTTTATCGACGTATATTTAAACAAGACAAAACTTAACCCTTTAATCTTTATTGTAGGATTCGTTTTTGGTATATTTCATAGACTCTTTCTTAAGTACATAGTGAGATATAATGTAAAAAATTATATAAAGAATTTACCCACACTTAAGGTTTTTAATACTTACAGGTGTGAAAATCTAGATTTTGAATTTGAAAAAAATAAATTGGTTAGCGACTTAAAAGAAGTTGAATCTATAAATAAGAAATACTTGCTTAATAATTTTCATGGAATAGTTCCTAACCAAGCATTTAAAAAGGTTGTCTACTTTCACACATCATATCATCTATATCAATTTGATGTGTACAATGCCTAATTTTTTTTTGTTTTATATATTTCATAAATTTATATGTGAAAGAAATCCTACTATTTTTTTCTTTTCTATTTATACTTAGCTGTACTAAGGGGGATTTACTGGTTCCATATACTTCTGCTTCACAAAATTTAGATACATATAAGTATAACCCTGGTGGTTTGGTAACAAATCCAATCACATCTGCTTCACGAAATATACAATACAAGTTAACAGTTGGTGCAAACCAAGGTGGATGGGTAAATTTTGGAGAAACATCTCTTAGACTTAGGGATGGCTACTATATTTATCGCCCAGCTGGAACCGAAGTAACTGTAAGCGCAACACCAGCTGAGGGATATGAATTTTCTGGCTGGTCTAATGGTTGGACAGCAAATCCAATAACTTTTAAGTTAAACTCAAATATTGGCTTTTCAGCAAATTTTACTAATACGAATGATTAAAAGACTCACATACATATCGTTACTGTTTATTCTTGGCTGTACTAAGGGTGAATTACCAGAATCAAATTATTCGTTTAATTTTGAGCCTGAAGTCATCTATAATTTATTAGTTGATAGAACTCGTTTAAATGCTACGACTTACGTCCCTGGTTCGTATTCACACGATCCTCAAGCAAATAATCACCCCGGATATGGTTTTAATCCAGCAGGATGGGTGAATTTAGAATACCAGGAGAAGAACAAGAATGGAAAGACCTATGTATTGGGGAAAGGAATGATTGAAAGAGAAATATTAGCTGGAACAGAAGTAACTATTAGTGCTTCACCAGCTGAGGGATTTGAATTTCATGAGTGGTCTAGTGGTTGGACATCAAATCCAATAACTTTTAAATTAGATTCAGATCTAGAAGTTACAGCAGTCTTTAAAGCTACAGGTGATTAAAAAGGTTCTATACATAATATCATTATTATTATTTTTTAGTTGTACCAAGGTGGATATACAAGCCCCAAATACTTCTGAATCCCTGAAAACTGTTATTGATGTTGCTGAAGAAGAGGGATTACTCCTTATAGATGTTTCTGCGGGAGTAATTATTGGAGGAGGAACAGCAGGTTGGATAAGTTTAAGTTTAACTAAACCATCCAGATTTTTTAAATATCAAAGTGTACAAGACAGACCGCGTCTTGCAACATTACTTCCAGCTGGAACCGAAGTAACTATAAGTGCAGCACCAGCTGATGGGTATTACTTTGATAACTGGTCTAATGGTTGGACAGCAAACCCAATAACTTTTAAGTTAAATTCAGAAACAATAGTTACAGCAGTATTTAAAACTATAGGTGATTAAAAAGTTTTTATACATAATATCATTATCCTTATTATTTACAATTAGTTGTGCTAAGGAAACTTCACTGGCGTCAGGTACTTCTGCTTCACAGCCAGATGTTAAAGAATACTTATTAAGTATTACTGGTTGTCCCAATGCATCTGGTTGTAATGGATGGGTAGGTATAAGTTTCCCTAAACTTAAACAACAAAGTGTACAAGGCAGAGAAGCAATTGTAGGGTCTCTTCCAGCTGGAACAGAAGTAACTATTAGTGCTACACCGGCTGAAGGGTATTACTTTGATAAGTGGTCAAATGGTTGGACAGCAAACCCAACAACTTTCACATTAAATTCAGATATAGATGTTACAGCTATCTTTGAAACTACAAATGATTAAACACTAATTGAAAATCTTTTAACAATACGATTAAATGCATCTTTAAAGGAGTATTCCTTTATTCTAGCATCAGTTTTTGATTTTTTGACAATTATTGGATCATAGCTAGTATTAAAGATCGTGCTCAATTTTAAATTTAATTCTCTTAAAAACTGATCTTTAATTTTAATGTTATGAGGATATGATAAATTCGGGTTCTCTACAATATTTAAAATTGATTTAGTAGCTATTACTTCATTATTAATGAGTTTTACAATTACATCTATTTCCTTGTTATTTAATCTGTTTAATACTCGCTTGTAAATGATTCCATCTGGGGATAGAAGAATCATATTAAATCTATATCTATCAAAAGCAAATAAGATTAATATTATAATTATTATAATTAAAAATAGAGTTGATACATTAATTGAGTCTTCAATTCTACTATCATAAAGCATAGATTCTTCTTTATTATTTTTAAAAAAATCAGACTTTGAAATTTTAAAAAGATTAGTCTCAAAATTTTGATTACTAAAAATCTCTAAAAAATATGATTCATCAAAGAAATAATTGTTGGTGACTTTATCCTGATAATTTTTGAGATTAAGCTGAACGGGTGTTTTGTCATACAAAAGTACTTTGTTTTCAATGGGTTTTATGTAAGCAATTTGACTTCCATTATTTATCAGAAAACCTTCATCATCTTTAACTATTAGAGAATAAACATCAAAATTAAAATTTAGTTTACCTAAATATTCGAATGATCTACTGTCAAAGTTGAATTTTATAACATCTTCATTATATATACTTTTAAGCTTATTTTTTTTATCAACCTTTTGCCCTCCAATAAAATAAACATCATTTTTATTTTTAAAATAAACTCCTTTGTAGCTTCCTATTGGAGAATATGAATTATTATTTGTATTGTATATTTCCCATTCTCTAATGTCTTCGTCATAGTATATTATAAAATCCCTTTGAGACCAAAATCCATAACCTCCATATCTAAAAATTGTATCATTATGTTGGAATATATATGAATCTTTAAGCAGTCTATTATCAAGTGAATTATCTACTCTCCTTAAATCATTATCTTGAACTTTATATACTAAACCACTAGCATTATTTATAAAATAATATTCTTTGTTTTTAACAATTAACTCATATAAGTTTAGATTAATTTTATCAATATTTTGAAATGGAATTACTTCTATTTCTGAAGAAATTAAATTTTCTTTTTTAATAGTATAATCTTCTACCGTGTATCTATATTCATTATTTGATAATTGAATAAAAACAGTTATAATAAAGATTTTAAGAGATAGTATCATAATAATGCAACTATTTTTTATGCATATTAAATGTACTACTTTTAAATTATTAAAAAGCTTTTTACATACTTATCCTTACTATTCATCCTAACCTGTGCAAAGGAGGACTCTCAGGCACCCAATACACCTCCTACACAAATAGTTAAACAATATACTTTAACTACTAGTGCTGGAGAGGGTGGATCAGTAAGTGGTGGAGGAACATTTTCACAAGGAACACAGGTAAGTTTAACGGCAACACCTACTTCAGGATATAGTTTTAGTGGATGGTCAAACGGCTCAATATCTAATCCACTTACAGTTACTTTAAACTCAAGTACAACCATCACAGCTAACTTTCAGGTAATAGTTAATAGTTATACATTAACAGTATCTGCAGGAGAGGGTGGAAGCGTATCTAGTGAAGGGGGTGAATATGAAGAAGGAACTGAAGTTACTATAACTGCAATTCCAAATGAAGGATATGAATTTACAGAATGGTCTGATGGGAATACCTCAATTTCAAGGACACTTACAATCAACTCAGATATAAATATTCAAGCATTATTTGATATTCAAATTATAATTATTCAATTAGATCAGCATTACATTTCACAACCAAGTATAGTTGGATTTAATGATAAAGTTACTACTCATGAAACAACTGATTATATAATATCAAAGAAAGGGTGGTTAGGAATAACGAACGAAGAGTATCATAATGGTGGAAATTATGGAAATCGTCCAATAGAACCAGGAGTAGCTACTTTTTTATATAAACATATTTTAAATATCGATTTAAATAATGATGGCCTTCAAGATATTGTAATGGGTATAGATAGAAATCCACATACAGTTTCATCTTCTCAAAGTGGAATTCCTTTTTTCTCACTTATAAATTTAGGAGATGGAACATTTGAATTCTCTCAACAATATTTTTCTCAGGATTTTCAAAGATCACCAATGTCTATGTATAGATCTGTGGTTGGTGATTTAAATGGAGATGGAAAAAAGGACTTTATTCTTGGTATGAGAAACGGGCCTGTTGTTAGCTTAATTGATGGCGGAATGAATAGTGGTCCTGCGTTGCCTTTGTTAGCCTTGTCTAGTGAGAATGGATATTTTGATAATTCTTCTAATTTAAGTGGAATTTATCCAGGTACTATAAATGAAAATGACTGTTGTGATATTAACGGATTTCCCTACTTTATAAGTGATAGAGGGATGGCATTAGGTGATTTTGACAATGATGGAGATATTGATTTTTTTATTACCAGAAAAATTCTTTTAAATGATGGTAATGGAAACTTTTCAATGAGTAATGAACAGTTAAGTAATAACTTAATTCCAGAATTTGTTGATCCACCTTGGAGTAACACATACGAAGCCTATTCAAATGATTTCAATAATGATGGTTTCTTTGATATTGTCATTGCCCCTGACTCAGGTTATATATCAAGAAATGGTGGATCAGGATGGATTGCAATTAGTAATGGAACTTCAAATTTTTCAGAATGGGAAAAACTTCAACTACCAGAATCAATATATCTTAATAATTCAAAATTAAATGATTTGGAATCTACAGATTTTGACAATGATGGATATATAGATTTAATTTTAGCAACAACAAGAGATAACCCCTACTACTTAGGTCATGGAATTCAATTATTAAGAAATGATAATGGTAATCAATTTGTTGATGTTACAAATTCAAAAATTGATAATCAGTCATTATTTGACCAAAGAGCTGGTGAGGGTGAATTAATCATCAAAGATTTTAATAATGATAATAAAATGGATATTATTCATTTAATTGCTGATTGGGATTCAACCCCTGGAATACAGATTTATAAAAATAATAATGGGTATTTTGAAATTTATGATACTGACAATTTACTTCCAAAAACAGGATGGAATCATCTTAAAGGATATGGTCAATTTGAAGTAACACCTACAATTAAAAGAGCATTTCCGATAAATATCAATAATGATGGTAAGTTAGACTTTATATCAATCCAAAGAGAAGTTGGAGAATTTCCAAAAATAACAACTAATGTTTTTTACTCAATAATTTCAAAACAATAATCAATGAAAAAACTTCCTATATATATAAGCTTACTATTACTTATTACTTGTTCAAAGGACAATCCTGATACTATTGATAATTCTACACCAGATACTATTTTACCTAAGTATACTTTAATAGCTTCTGCAGGAGATGGAGGATCAGTTACAGGGGGAGGTACATTTTCTAGTGGAACACAGGTGAGTGTAACAGCCACTCCTAACTCAGGATATAGTTTTAGCGGATGGTCTAATGGATCTACATCAAATCCTGTCACATTATCAATAACTTCTAATACATCAATTACAGCTAATTTTTTGCTTATTCCAATTTATAATATTCAATTAAATGCGGAAGAAGGAGGGTCTGTGACTGGCTCAGGTGAATATCAGGAGGGATCACAATTAACAATCACAGCTATTCCAGATGATGGTTATGAATTCAGTGGATGGTCAGATGGTAATTCAGAATTAAACAGAACTATAGAGGTAGTAGATGATTTATCATTGACTGCTTCATTTACTGAACTTATAACTTATTTTACTTTAACCTTTGATTCACAGGATGGAGGATCTGTGTCATCAACCGGAGGAGAATATAACGAAGGAACTGAAATTACTGTGACTGCAACACCTGAAAATGGTTTTATTTTTACAGGCTGGTCAAATGGTTTGACAGAACAAACCATTACAATTACAGCTGATCAAAATATAGATTTAATTGCACAATTTGAATTATTGAAATATACATTAACAATTTCAGCTCTAGAAGGTGGGTTTGTTTCAACTAGTGGTGGAGAATTTCCAGCAGGAACAGATGTTAGTGTAATTGCTACTCCTCAAGGATGTTATGAATTCAGTGGATGGTCAGATGGTGATACTAATCCTGAAAGAACAATAAATATAAGTAGTGATCAAACAATTGTTGCAAATTTTGAATCTCTTGTCAATGAAACTGAATATTCGCTTGTAAAAATGAGATATCCTTGTGCGTATTTTATTAACGCTGATAAACCATACAATGAAACTAATAAATATTTGATTGGACCTGCTGGTTGGCTTAGCGTTTCTGTCCAGGAACAATATGGTGAATATTATTATCCAACAGAAAATGACTATAATCCCCCTGGTTACTTTGTTATTGATCCACACAATATGAGTCATGGAGATTTTAATGATGATGGCCTTCAAGATGTCTTGGTGACTTGGGCAACATTTACTCATACTTTGGAAAGAGAGAGTAGATTAAACTATAGTGTACTTCTCAATAATGGTGATGGTTCAATGTCTATTGATAACAATGCATTCACATCCAACTCAGTTCATAATAATCATTTTGCATATAGAACAATAGTTGAAGACTTTAACAATGATGGGTATGATGATATTGTGTCAGCATCTATGGGTGTAATTCAAAGATTACCAGGGCAAGATCCATACACTAGATGGGAAAAAATACCATTATTATTTAATACTGGTGATGGTCAATTCTATGACGCCAGTTCTAATATTGAGGGACAAGAAGATGGATCTTCTCCACCTGAAGGACATACTTTTGGTCATGAACTAGCAGTAGGAGACGTAGATGGGGATGGAGACATTGATATTTTTACAGGTAAGATTTTATTGATTAATGATGGGTCAGGTAATTTTTCAAATAAAACTGATCTTTTAATAAGTGAGCTTAAGCCTGTAGGTAGAAATATATGGTCTTCTGTTATTGCAGATTTTAATAATGATGGAATTGAAGATTTTTTTGTTCCATATGCAGAATCTAGTACCTCTTTGTATTCAGGTGTTTTTTCAATAAGTAAAGATGGCAACCCCTCTTATAATAACAGCACAAAGGGATTTGTATCAGATGCAAAATACGGAATTGGCAATACAAAATTTAATTATGCAATTGATTATGATATCAATTTAGATGGTTATAAAGATATTGTAATTGGAGTTACAAGAGCTTCTCCATATTATACAGGAAAGGGTCTTCAAATTTTCCTTAATGTAGAAGACACAGAAACTGGAAGTAGAAAATTTATTAGTGGTGATAATCTTCTTCCTGATGAATCAGTTCTTGATCAGTACCATGGTGAAGGACAATTATCAATTATTGATATTAATAACGATGGGATATTAGATATAGCACACACATCTGGATCTTATACTGAAGCGTATGGGTTATCATTTTATCTAAATAATGGTGGTTCTTTAGAACTAGTAAGTTTAGATAATCTAGCTTATTTAAATTCTGAACAAATTCCTGAAAGAGCAGAGTGGCCTAATGATGGGAGAACATTAGGAAGAGCTTTTCCTGTTGACCTTAATGGATCAGGATGGATTGACTATATCAGTATTTTATCTCTTGGTCAATTGAATCAACCCACAGAGATTGTTTTTTACTCAGCATTATCTAAAGACTAATTATGAAAAATATTTATATATACATAAGCTTACTATTCATCCTAACCTGTGCTAAGGAAGATTCTCAGGCACCAAACACACCACCCACGCAAATAGTTAAGCAATATACTTTAACAGCTAATGCTGGAGATGGTGGATCAGTTACAGGAGGTGGTACTTTTGCAAGTGGAACCCAGGTAAGTTTAACCGCAACACCAAGCTCAGGATATAGTTTTAGTGGATGGTCAACTGGATCAACAGCTAATCCACTAACAGTTACATTAAACACTAACACAACCATTAC
>CABWZL010000013.1 GCA_902509805.1 uncultured Bacteroidota bacterium | reverse complement strand
CCAGAGGAAATATCTTTTTCTGCCACTATTCTTATATGTTTTATGTCACCAATAGATTCATGTGATTCTGAAACAATAGCTTTACAGTTTGGCATTTCATGATGATTAATAAATGCTCCTAATGGAAGTCTTATATAATTATCTGGAAATCTTTCATCATAAACATGAGATATTCCAAGATCAGTGTTTGCCTTAATATCTTTAGTGGCAAAAACTCCTAGTCCTTCAATTTTACTTTCCTTTATTGTAATGGAATCTGGAAGTGGTCTCCACTCTTTCTGCTCTTTCATATTGTCAATTTTAGTGAATTTTTAAATCAAAGTCAAGTATTAATGATTTTCTTAAACCAGTTATTTCATAATGTATAAATAATTATTTACACATTAACTACAATCAATTTCATATTCTTGCCAAACTTTATCTGGAGTAATGTTTGGAAAATAATAACATTTTTTTGAGCCATCTGGAAAATTAACATATTTGTAGAATGCAGAAGGAACATGGGCTCCAGTTTCAAGAATTATATGATCTGTATTAAATTCTATATATATTTCAATATCAATATCTCCTTGTTCATCAGCCCATTCTCTTACTTGTTCCTCTAAATCAACCCATGTACCTCTGTTTAAATCATCGAATTGAAGCGCGGCATTTAAATAGGTGAATGTTGAATATAAATTTTCGTATGAATCATTAAAAGATCCTGCTGGAGCCATATGTCCTTTGTCCCATCTGTTTGAATAATAATCATTATTATCAGATGTATATATTGAATCAACAGTATAAAAATTCATACCATCTCTATCAGCATTTTTAACAATATTCCCCCTTACTGTGTATTTAATCCAATTAGGTTGCTCATAAATTTCATTATAAGATATTTCAAAAATATTAGTAGATACTAAAAGCGAATCTATCCTGTCCCTAGTTAAAGCAACAGTAACTTTATCCTCAGAAGGCAAAGTATTAGAGATATTTTTAGTTTCCTTTTGACAAGATCCAAGTAAAAACAAAGAAATTAATATATATATCTTCACTACTATTTTACTAATTTCCTCATTAATCCTTCTTGTGCAACTGAAGCAATCATTGTACCATCTTTCTTAAAAATGCTCCCTTTAGCAAAACCTCTAGAATTTGATGCACTTGGACTCTCCATATCATAAAGAAGCCATTCATTTATTGAAAAGTCTCTGTGGAACCATAACGCATGATCTAAGCTTGCATAATAGGCCTTTGTTTTTGTAATTTCTTTTCTATGTGGTAAAGAAGCTGTAGCAAGAAGCTGATAGTCACTTACAAATGCTAAAAGTTGATGATGAAAGGGAAGTGGCAAATCAATTTTATCTTTTAACCTGAACCAACAATGATTTAATGGAAGTGTATTTTCTTTTTGTAAAAAAGTATGAGTTCCTACAGGCTTAAATTCAAAAACTTCTGGATGTGACTGTCTTAACTGTTGATATCTCTCAGGAGTTAAATCTTTATGATCTTCTGCTTGCTGAATATCTGTAAGCAGCAGTTCGGGAGTTAATACATTTGGCTTTTTTATTTGGTGATTAAAACCTATTTCTTTTTTTTGAAAAGAAGCTGCCATATTAAAAATTGCTCTATTTTTCTGAAAAGCTACCACCCTTCTAGTTGTAAAACTTCCACCATTCCTGATTTTATCTACTTCATATGTTACAGGTTCATCAAGATTACCAGGCAAAATAAAATAAGCATGCATAGAGTGAGCAATCCTATCATCAGGTACAGTTTGATATGCGGCATGAAGTGATTGACTTAACGTTTGCCCACCAAACACTGTTCCCCAGGAAGTATGATAATTTTGACCCTCAAATTTATTATCGTCAAGCTTTTTTAAATTTATAATTGAAAGTATTTCTTCTAAATTCATTAAAAATTATTTATTGTTACGAATTGTCCAAACTTCATTGATAGGATTTCCCTTACTACTAAAACCACTATGATACCAATCCTTGTTCTTAACTTCATAGTTAAAATCAAGTTCAGCTCCAACCCTAGAATCATCTCTTGAGAAATATTGAATAATTTCAATATACTTACCCTCTAATGTTTCATACTCTCCTCCTCCGCTTCCAGAAAAATTAAATGTTTCTGTATTAAAGGCAATCCATTGAAAAAATCCATCAATTAATATTTTCATTGTTTTCCTAGGCAAATCTGTATTTCTTGTTCGGAATTCTCCATTATTATACCTTCCAGACATAACCCATTTTCCTTTAAGTATATCGTTTTCTTTAGAGATATTCTTCCATTTAGAAGCCTTTGTTATACTTAGTGTCTTTATACTGTCTTGATCATAATTAGAATTAAATTCCAAGTTAATTTCATACACTCCATCATTAAGCTGATAATACCCTCCTAGTGTTGATATAAAATTTCCAGAATCTGATTTAAATTTTGATATTACTATATATTCATTATCTAAAATAACTCTTGATATATCTTCTTCATTATCAATATGATAGACTTGCGAAAAATTAAAAGAAGGATACATAAGAAAGACTAATATTAGTATTAGTTTTTTACATAAACCTTTGAAACCCTTAATAAATATGGACATTATGATATAAATTTAGTAAACAATGATTATCTTTAGTACTCAATTTAATATAATTTTAATGAATAAAATATTAGCTACGGCATTTCTAGCTCTAACTTTTAATGCTACAAATGCACAAGAAATAAATATTGTAGAGTATGATCTTGAAAATGGACTTCATATTATTCTGCATCAAGATAATTCTGCTCCTGTAATATCAACAGTTTTACAGTATCATGTAGGATCAAAAGATGAAGATGAAGGCATAAAAGGATTCGCTCATTTATTTGAACACATGCTTGGTCAAGAAACCAAAAATATGGATTCTGGTGATTGGTTTAAAATTTACCGTTCAAGAGGTGGGAGCGGGAATGCTTCAACTAGCGTTGATTTAACTTCGTATTATGTTACTCTTCCGTCAAATAGTCTTGAGCTTGCATTATGGAGATATTCAGAAATAATGTTGCATCCAGTAATTGATCAAAAAACAATTGATGTTCAAAGAGAGGCCGTTAAAGAAGAAAAGAGACAAAGAGATAATCAACCATACGCTAGGTTTTATCAGTATCTTAAGGAGAACTTGTTCGAATCACACCCATATACTTATCCATTAATTGGATTCATAGAAGATTTAGACAACTCATCATTAGAAGACTTCTTAAGCTTTAAAGAAAAGTTTTATGCACCTAGTAATGCTGTGTTTGTTATAGCAGGAGACATAGATATTGATGAGACTAAAGATTTAGTCAATAAGTATTTTAGCGAAATTCCTAATAAAGGGGATAAGCCAACAAAAAATTATCCATCAGAAGAGTTGTTTACAGAAAAGCGAGTTAAAGAATATGATCCAAACATTCAAATTCCTGCTCTTTTTTATGCATTTAGAACACCTGCAGAAACAGATAGAGATTCTTCAACACTAAATTATATATCTACTTATCTAAGTGGAGGTGAAAGCTCTGTGCTTTATAAAAAATTAGTTGACGAAAAAGAGATGGCTTTAGCTGTTCAAACTTTCAATATCGAACAAGAAGACTATAGCCTGTTTGCAATATTGATTCTTCCACAAGGAGAGACTAGTTTTGAGGATTTGATAAGTGAGATTGAGGTTGAAATAGACAAAATTCAAAAAGAAGTTATATCTGAAAAAGATTATCAAAAAATTCAAAATAATTTAGAGAATGTATATGTTTCTTCTTTAGGTTCAGTTAGCGGAATTAGTCAAAGCTTAGCCAGCTATCATAACATTCACGGTGATGCATCGATGATAAATAAAATCTCAGAAATTTTTAGATCAATTTCAAGAGAAGAAATTAAAAATGCTGCTAATAAGTACTTAAATAAAAGTCAAAGATTAATAATGGAATATCTTCCTGAAACTAAAGAATAAAAAATGAAAAAAAAATTAAAAATATTAGTTATGATTGGGTTGTGTAAAAAAGTTATCGTTTTATCCATGCTAATCTTATCAACTTCTTTAATTGGACAAATTGACAGAAGTATGCCTGAAGCTGGTCCAGCTCCAGAGATTGAATTTAAAGAACCTTATACCACAAAACTGTCAAACAATCTTACGCTTATGGTTGTTGTAAATGACAAGTTACCAACTGCTTCTGCAACACTAATTATTGATAACCCTCCTATTTTAGAGGGCAATAAATCAGGAGTGAAAAATCTTGTTACCACAAATATGGGTAAGGGAAATAAATTTCAAAGCAAAGATGAGTTTATAGAGGAAAAAGATTTTATGGGATCCTTTATAAGCTATAATTCTAGTGGTGGTTCAATATCTTCGCTATCAAGATACTTTGAAAGAACAATAACTATGTTTGCACAAGGAGCATTATATCCTGTCTTTTCAGAAGAAGAATTTGAAAAGGAGAAAACAAAGTTAACTGAAGCATTAAAAATTGATGAAAAAAATGCTGCTTCAATTGCAAGAAGAGTTGAAAATATAGTTGCTTATAAAAAAAATCATCCAAGATCTGAATACACTACTGAAGCATCAGTCTCAAGCTTAAATATTGCTGACATTGAGAACTTTTACAAGAGTTATTTCAAACCAAATAACGCATATCTTGTTGTTATAGGAGATGTAAATTTAGAGGAGACTATAGCTCTAACAAAAAAATTGTTTGAAGACTGGAAGTATTCTAATGAATTAGATAAAAAGTTTGGCAAAGGTTCAATTAATGCTTTTGTAGATCCTGAAGTTTCAGAAAAAACAACTATTCATGTTGTAGATGTTCCAAATTCAGCAAACATTGAAATAAGTTTTCAAAATATAATTGATAGAAAAACTTCAGATGCTGATTATTTTTCAGGAACAGTTGCAAATAGAGTTTTAGGTGCAGGTCCAGAATCCAGATTATTTAGTGTAATAAGAGAGGAAAAAGGGTATGCATATGGAGCATATTCAGGACTTCCAACTAGCTCTAAAAGTAAGACAAAATTTCAAGCTAGGACAACTGTTAGAACAGAAGTCGCTGATAGTTCTATTGTAGAAATGCACAATCAACTTAAAATAATGAGAGATAATCCTATAACTGATGAAGAATTATCTAATGTTAAGTCTGGGTACTTTGGAGAATTTGCAATGTCAATAGAGAATCCAATAACTATAGCTAATCAAGCATTATCTATAAGATCAGAAAATTTACCTTCAGATTTCTACAAAACTTTTCTAAGTAATTTAAATAAGGTTTCTAAAAATGATGTAATAGATTCATCTAAAAAGTTTTTCCTTATAGATAATGCACAAATAGTTGTTACGGGAAAAGTAAGTGGTATTCTTGAAAATCTTGAAAATATATATTTAGATGGAAAACAAGTTGACGTAGTATATCATGATACTTATGGAAATATCATCGATAAACCTGATTACTCAGTTGATGAAAGCGTTTCAGTTGAAAGTATAATTAGCAATTATATTAACTTGATTGGAGGTAAAGATAAGCTTGAAAAAGTTGAGTCAATAGAAGTAAAAGGGAATGCTAATATAAATATGCAAGGTCAAAGTTTTGTATTAGAATTTTATTCTTTAAAAAATAACCAAAATCAATCTTTAGCAACTGTAAGTGCTGGAGGCATGGTTGTGCAAAAAAGTGTGTTTAATAAATATCAAGGATACAATGAAGTTAATGGACAAAGAATGCCAATTACTGATACAGAACTTGAGCAGGCTATAATTAATTCAGCATTATTTGCAGAATTAAATTATGACTATTCTACATTGGAATTAGTTGGAACTTCTATAGTAAATGAAGAAAAAGCATATGAGGTTAAGATTACTGATAATAAGACTGAATATTATTCTATCGAATCTGGACTTAAGGTGAAAGAAGTTGAAACTTCCGAAGTTGAAGGAAATCAGATTTCTGTTGAAACAACAATAAATGAGTATGCGGAAGTTAATGGTATTTTAATTCCTAGTGAGATTAATCAGGTAACACCTGGTCTACCAATCCCTGGGGGTATTACTGTTAAGTTTGGTAATATTAAGCTTAATGTTAAAACTTCAGATTCTGATTTTAACTAGGTCTAATTAAGAAAATAAATTAAGGCATCTTTTTGGATGCCTTTTTTTTTGTAACTAAGTAAACACCTAGTAAAATTATGGCGGTCCCAGTAAATTGAGTTAATTTAAATTCCTCTCCATCTAACAAGCCCCAAAAAATTGCAACTACTGGCATTAAGTAAGTTGTAGATACTGAAAATACTGGAGTTGATATAGCAAGTAATTTGATATATAAAACTTTTGCAATTGCAGTTCCAAAAAGAGCAAGTATAACAATATATATAATTGATTCTATGATTAACGGATCTGATGTGAAATCAGAAAACGGAAAATCAGAAAAACAAAGAATAATAAATGCAGGAATGAACATAAATAGAAAGCTCATAAACACTATTCCAAGTGCAGGAATATTTGAGAGTTTATATTTTAAAACATTTGCATTAATTGCATAACAAAAAGCTGCAAGTACAATAAACATGACATATAGAACATTAAATGATGACGATAGTAATTCATTATTAATCAATACTACTATTCCTGTAAAACCAATTAGAACTCCAAATACCTGTTTTTTTAATAACTCTTCACCAAAAACAAAAACACTAATTAATAATGTAAAAAGTGGAGTTAAAGAAACCATAACGGCAGTTATAGAACTTGAAATTTCAGTTTCTGCAAAAGCAAATAAATAAGCAGGGAAAAATGACCCAACAAATGCAGAAAGGGCTACCCATTTCATCTTTTGTCTTGGAATATGTTTGATTTTTTGATATCCTATCGGTGCAATAATAATAGTTGTAACTATAACCCTAAGTGATCCTAATTGAATTGGTGTTAGTCCTGTTAATCCTTTTTTTATTAAAATGTATGAACTTCCCCATATTAAAGATAAAATGACTAATGTTCCCCATTTTCTAATACTTAAGTTCACCTATTTATTTTTTGGTAGTATTAATTTTACTTGTTTAATTCTTTTTTTATCTACTATTTCAATTATAAATTTATAAGAGTCGTGAGTTATAACCTGTCCGACTCTTGGAATTTTTTTAATTTTTTCAATAAGAAAGCCTCCTAAAGTCTCTATCTCTAAAGCAATTTCTTCAAAAGTTGATGAATCTTTTAAGTTAATTGCTCTGTAAAAATCTTGTAAATTTATTTTGGAGTCAAAAATAAAAGTATGGTCATCTAGCTTTGAGAAAAGATTGTCTTCATCATCAAATTCTCCACTTATTTCTCCAAAAATTTCTTCAATTACATCTTCAAGTGTAATAATTCCTGAGGTCCCCCCATATTCATCAACCACAATAGCCATATGAATTTTCTTTGTTTTAAATTCAGTTAATAAATCATCTAATTTTTTATTTTCAGGAATGTAAAGAGGCTTTCGTAAAAGTGAGGTCCAGTTAAAATTTTCTTTTTCAAGGTGAGGTAAAAGATCTTTAACGTATAAAACCCCAGTAATCTTATCAAGATTTTCTTCAAAAACAGGAACTCTTGAAAACCCTTTCGCTTTTAATTCTCCTATTATATCAATTATTTTCATGTCAGATTCAAGGGCAAATACATCTACTCTAGGACACATAATTTGCCTAGTTTCAACATTTCCAAAATTTACAATTCCTTTAAGGATTTTTTTCTCCTCCGTACTGGTCTCTTTTGAGTCCGTAAGGTCAAGAGCTTGTGAAAGTTTGTCAACAGACAATTGTTTTGAATCCTTAGCTAAATTTGATTCTAAATAACTCATAGATTGACTCATCGGATTGTTAAATAGGAATAAGACATAGCGGTCTAAAAAATAAATAGGCCTAACCATTAGCTTAGAGAAACCTAAAGGATTTCTATTTGCATAAATTTTTGGTAGAATGTCTCCAATAAATAAAATTAGCATTCCTATTAAACCTACTTCTAAAATTATCTCTAAAATTGGACTATTCAAGGAACTTAAATATGGGTTGTCAATTGATGCAAACAGAATAACTATTGCGATATTTATAAAGTTATTAGAGATAAGAATCGTCGCTAGTAATCTCTTTGGCTTTTCTAGTAGAACTTTAATTTTCTTTATAATTTTATTGCCATCTTCATTAGGCATATTGGATTTATCAAGTGAGAAAAATGCAACTTCACACCCTGAAGTCAGAGCAGATAATATTAGAAAAATTAAGATTAAAATAATTTTTACTATCACAAAAATCTAGAATAAAAAGTTATGGATTGAGATTTAAAAATATGTTTAGAACGGTAAGTCGTCTTCTGTATTATCACTCTTCTGGTTGTTATTGTCTGGAGCAGGTTTTGCCTGTGTATTTGAAACACCATCTTTCTTAGTGGAAAGAAAAGTAAACTCATCAACATTTACTTCAGTTGTATATTTATCTACACCATCCTCTCCTTGCCATTTTCTTGTTCTAAGCTTCCCTTCAACATATACTTTATCTCCTTTAGATAGATATTTTTCACAGATTTCAGCTGCTTTATTTCTTAGAACAATATTGTGCCAATCAGTATTTGTTACTTTTTCATTGGTTGTTTTATTAGTATATGTCTCGTTAGTAGCAAGAGGAAATCTTGCAAGACAACCGCCATTATCAAAATGTTTAATCTTCACGTCATCACCAAGATGACCAATTAACATTACTTTATTTAGTGTTCCGCTCATAATTATATATATGGGCTAATATACAAAAATAGAGTACCTAGATTAATAACTTATTAATAAAATTAGTTATGGGTACTGGAAAATTATGGTTGTTTAGATCAGTCAAATGTACGCCTGACGTTATTGTTTCATTAACACTAATCTGATAAAATGATATATATAATATCTGATGAGATAGAATATGTTTTACCCTATATACATCTTCCTTTTCTTCATTAATAGTTAAAGATGTATTTTTTGCAAGCTTTTTGAATTCGGTTAGATTGGTTATTTTTTTTATTTCTTTTTTACTTTCAATAAGAGGGAATTCATTTAGTTTGTACCAAATATCTTTGTTAACTCTTTTGTTAACTATTGTCTTTTCTTTACTGTCAATAAACACGATATAATTTAAGAATCTTTCTTTAGGTTTTTTCTTTTTTGATTTAACAGGTATTGTTTCAATTTCTTTATTTTGAAAAGCAACACATTTTGAGGAAAAAATACATGACTCACAATCTGGAAAAGGATTACAGACAAGAGCTCCATACTCCATCATAGCTTGATTGAAATCACCTGGATTATCAACTTTACTGATTAATTTTTTTCCAATTTCCCTAATATTTCTTTGCCCTTTTAATGAGTCTATTGGAGTTTTAAGTCCATAATACCTGGAAAGTAATCTTAAAACATTTCCATCAACAACTGGATTATACTCATTAAAACATATAGATGATATAGCACTAGCAGTATAGTCACCTATTCCATCTAGCTTAATTAACTCATTATAAGTATTAGGGAATTTACCATTTAATGTATTCATTATTATTTTTGAAGTTTTATGAATATTAATTGCCCTATTATAATAGCCTAAGCCCTTCCACACTTTTATTACTTCTGATTCATCTGCAGATGAGAGGCTTTCTAGGGAAGGGAATTTTTTTATAAAATTGTTAAAATATTTCTCGCCCTGAACTACTCGAGTTTGTTGAAGAATAATCTCAGATATCCAAACTCTATATGGATCAATATTTTCTCTCCATGGCAATTCTCTTTTATTATTTATATACCATTTAACTAATTGATTTTCAAAAGACATTTGTAAAATATTCTAAGGGTAATTATATATTACTAAATCACTAATTTAAAATATAAATTTATATATTTGCTAGCCTTAAAAGCTAATTGTATAACCAATATAACAGAAAATGACAAAGGCAGATATTGTAAAAAATATATCGGATCAAACAGGAGTTGATAAAACTGATGTTCAGATGATCGCTGAAAAATTTATGGAGGAAATTAAGAATTCTCTCGAAAATAATAATAATGTTTACTTAAGGGGGTTTGGTAGTTTTATAATTAAGACAAGAGCAGAAAAAACCGGTAGAAATATATCAAAAAATACTGCTGTTATTATTCCAGCTCATAATATTCCTGCATTTAAACCTTCAAAAACTTTTGTCAAATCTGTAAAACAAAATGTGCCAGTTGGCTAATTTTAAAACTAGATAGATATGCCTAGCGGTAAAAAAAGAAAAAGACATAAGGTTGCTACTCATAAGAGAAAAAAAAGAGCGAGAGCAAACCGACACAAGAAGAAATAGTGTTTGGGATTACACTCTAAACATCCCAAAGTTCTTTGAAATAACGTATAACGAAAGTTATATTATTATTGAAAAATGTTTAACCTTTCTACTTAACAGTAGAAATAATACTTAAAACAGTGAAAAAAGAATTGATTATAAGATCAAATTCAAGTGCTGTTGATTTTGCAATGCTTAGCGAGGGTAGACTTGTTGAGTTAGATAAAGAAGTGGGTAAAAACAAATTTTCTGTAGGTGATATTTTTGTTGCAAAAATTAGAAAAACTATTCCTGGATTAAACGCTGCATTTGTGAATGTAGGACATGAGAAAGATGGTTTTCTACACTATCATGACTTAGGACCTAAATTGTTATCATTATCAAAATTTGTAGATCAAATTGATACTAAAAAAGTGAAATCTTTTTCATTTAGTAAATTTGACTTTGAGAAAGATATTCCAAAAAATGGTCTTATTAAAGATTGTTTAAAAGCAAAACAAACAACTTTAGTACAAATTATAAAAGAACCTATATCTACAAAAGGTCCCAGACTAAGTTCTGAGATTTCATTAGCAGGTAGATTTATGGTTTTGATTCCTTTTTCTGAGAGAATCTCTATTTCACAAAAAATTAAAAGTCAAGATGAGAAAAAAAGACTAAAAAATTTAGTCAAGAATATTAAGCCAAAAGGTTTTGGCGTAATAATTCGTACTGTAGCACAAAGAAAATCAGTAATTGAGCTAGAAGGAGATTTAAAGGATTTAATTCTTAGATGGAAAAGACTCTGTATCAACTTAAGTAAGTCAGATTCTTATCCTACTAAAATTTTAGGAGAGATAAATAGAACAACATCAAAGCTTAGAGATATATTTGATGATTCGTTTTCAAATATTTATCTAGATGATCCTAACTTACATAGTGAGATTAAAGATTATATAAAACTAATAGCTCCATCAAAATCATCTATCGTTAAACTCTATAAAGGAGTAACTCCAATTTTTGAAAAATACGGAATTGAGAGACAAATAAAGTCTTCCTTTGGAAGAACAGTCTCTATGCAAAAAGGAGCATATCTAATAATAGAACATACAGAAGCTCTTCATGTTATTGATGTAAATAGTGGAAACAGATCTAATAAATCAAAAACACAAGAAGAAACTGCTATGGAAGTAAACTTAATTGCATCTGCTGAAATTGCCAGACAATTAAGATTAAGAGATATGGGAGGAATTATTGTAGTTGACTTTATAGACCAAACAAAAAGAGAAAACAGAAAAAAGTTGTTCGATCATTTTTGCCAAGAAATGGCAAAAGATAGAACTAAGCATAAAATTCTTCCACCAAGCAAATTTGGTTTGATTCAAATTACAAGGCAAAGGATAAGGCCTGAAATGAATATCAAAACTAAAGAAGCAAATCCAAACAAGGATTTAGAAGTGGAAGCACCTATTTTATTAGTAGACAAAATCAATACCGAACTTAACAGAGTTGTTAAGAATGCGCGTTATAAAAAGGGAGCAATCTACATTCATGTGCATCCATTTGTAGCAGCGTATATAGATAAAGGTCTATTTTCATTGAAAAATAAGTGGAGTTTCAATTGTAAAAGGATAATTAAAATTATACCTAGAGACTCTTACTTGTATCTTCAATATAATTTAACAGACAGTAGATCAAAAATTTTAAGATAAAATCTTTTTAAAAAACCGTTTAGAATTTCTAAACGGTTTTTTTTATATTATGATATGGAATCTTCCGTAAAAAAGAAAATAGAATACTTTTGTGCATACCAAGAAAGATGCCATCTAGAGGTATCAAAAAAACTAAATAAACTTGGAGTATTCGGTGATGATGCAGATGAATATGTATGCTATCTAATTGATGAAAATTTTTTATCTGAAACCAGATTCTCTGAAGCTTATGTTAGAGGAAAATTTAACAATAACAATTGGGGGAAGATTAAAATAATCAGAGAACTTAAATCAAGAAATATTTCAAATTGGAATATTAGTAATGCGTTAAATCAAATAAGTGATATTGACTACAATAACAAACTTAAAAAACTCTGTGAAAAACAAATTGAACTTACTGATAAAACTAAAGTTGAGATGAGAAATAAAGTAATTAAAAGCCTTTCAATTAAAGGATGGGAGATAGATTTAATAATTACTCAGATTAATCAACTAATAAAGTAACTTGATTATTATTCATTTCAACAGTTCCAGATTCTATTTCTAATATTGTCTGCTTTTCGTTAAATTCAAATCTATCTTTATTTTCGTCTTGAATAGACATCTTGCCAATAATTTTTACTTGACCTTTTGTAAGAGTAGAGACAATTGGTGCATGATCATTTAACACCTGAAAGTCGCCATGTGATCCTGGAAAAAGAATTGATTCAACATCTCCTTTAAATAGAGTTTGTTCTGGTGTAATTATTTCTAAATACATTATTATTTTGTTTCAGCTAACATTTTTTCACCAGCCTCTATAGCTTCCTCAATTGTTCCTTTAAGATTAAAAGCAGATTCAGGAATATGGTCAAGTTCTCCATCCATAATCATATTAAATCCTTTAATAGTTTCTTTAATGTCAACTAGTACTCCTGGGATACCTGTAAATTGTTCTGCAACATGGAAGGGTTGTGAAAGGAATCTTTGAACCCTTCTAGCCCTAGCAACAGCTTGTTTATCTTCTTCTGAAAGCTCTTCCATTCCAAGAATAGCAATAATATCTTGTAACTCCTTATATTTCTGAAGGAGCTCTTTAACTCTTTGTGCACAATTATAATGATCATCCCCTAAAATTTCTGGAGTTAAAATTCTTGATGTTGAATCAAGAGGATCTACTGCTGGATAAATTCCAAGTTCAGAAATTTTTCTTGATAAAACTGTAGTTGCATCAAGGTGAGCAAAAGTTGTAGCTGGTGCAGGATCAGTTAAATCATCAGCAGGAACATATACTGCTTGAACAGATGTAATAGAACCATTCTTTGTTGATGTAATTCTTTCTTGCATAACACCCATTTCTGTTGCTAGTGTTGGTTGGTATCCAACAGCAGAAGGCATTCTTCCTAAAAGAGCTGAAACTTCAGAACCAGCTTGAGTAAATCTAAATATGTTATCCACAAAGAATAGCACATCTTTACCCTGCCCATCAGCACCACCATCTCTAAAATACTCTGCTATAGTTAAACCTGAAAGTGCAACTCTAGCTCTTGCTCCAGGAGGCTCATTCATCTGACCAAACACAAATGTTGCTTTAGATTCTAATAATGCCTTTTTGTCAACTTTACTTAAATCCCACTCACCTGCTTCCATAGATTTTTTGAATTCTTCACCATAATTAATAATACCAGACTCGATCATCTCTCTTAGTAAATCATTACCCTCTCTTGTTCTTTCTCCAACTCCAGCAAAAACTGACAAACCACCATGACCTTTGGCTATATTGTTAATTAACTCTTGAATTAATACTGTTTTTCCAACTCCAGCTCCACCAAATAATCCAATTTTACCACCTTTTGCATAAGGTTCGATAAGGTCAATAACTTTAATTCCCGTAAATAAAACTTCGGTAGAAGTTGATAGTTGATCAAATGCAGGAGCTTCTCTATGGATTGACATACCATCATTTTCTGTTTTTGGTAATACTTCAAGTCCATCTATAGGATCTCCAACTACATTAAAGAGTCTTCCATATACATCATTACCAATTGGCATTTGAATTGGGTTTCCTGTAGCAACAACCTCAGTCCCTCTACTTAATCCATCTGTAGAGTCCATTGATATTGTTCTAACAATATTTTCTCCAATATGTGATTGTACTTCTAAAACAAGAATAGTTCCATCCTCTTTAGTTATTTCTAATGAATCATAGATCTCTGGAAGAATACTTTCTTTTGATGAAAATTCAACATCAACAACCGCTCCAATTACTTTTGAAACTTTACCTATATTTTTTGACATTTTTTATGTTTATAAAATTAAAGTGCAAATATATGTTCTTGGATTAAAAATTAAAAGATAATAGCCCTTCAATTTTGATAATTTATTAAGATGAAAAATATATTTACCAAAAAGCCTTTAAATTGTTTTAGTTCACTTTAATTAAATAGAATATATTAGCCACAAATTCGATTTTTTATGGCATCAAAATATATTGATCTTTCAACAGTTAAGTTTTTTATGAATATTGTTCAGGAATTAGAAACCGTCTTGGAAAAAGAAAGGTTTGTTGATCATGATCTTGAATCTGTGAATCTTTATGTTGACTCTGTTAAACAATTTGCAGATAAAGAACTGTTTCCATATTTCAAAGAAATGGATGAAAATCCTGCTCATTATAAAGACGGGTCAATTCATGTTCACAAACAAGTTGAAAAAATGATGAAGGATGGTGGGTCCATGGGTTTGATTGCCGCTCCATTTAATTATGAAGATGGGGGGTTGCAGCTGCCATTACTTGCTCACACAGCTGCTAACTATATTTTAGATGCAGCAAATAACCATTTACCTGGATATTCTGGTCTTACTTCGGGAGCTGCAGAGCTAATTGTAGAGTTTGCAAGTAACAGTCTTAAAGAAAAATATACACCTAAGATGCTTACTGGTGAATGGGGTGGAACTATGTGTTTAACCGAGCCACAGGCTGGAAGCTCATTATCAGATATAGTTACTAAAGCAACTCCGATAAATGATGGTCAATATAAAATTAATGGGCAAAAAATATTCATTTCTGGAGGGGATCATCAATATGCTGATAACATAGTTCATTTATTATTAGCTAGAATAGAAGGAGCTCCTGCTGGTACAAAGGGAATTTCATTATTTGTGGTTCCAAAAAAGAGGGTTGAAGAAAATGGTGAACTTCTCTTTAACGATGTTACTACTGTAGCTGATTTTGAAAAAATGGGTCAAAAGGGATATTGTACTACTCATCTTAGTTTTGGTGACAACGACGATTGTCACGGTTATCTTGTTGGAGAGGAAAACAATGGTTTAAATTATATGTTTCTAATGATGAATGGTGCTCGTATTGCAGTTGGTCGTGGAGCATCAGCTATTGCATGTGGTGCATACTATGCATCATTAGAATATGCTAACGAACGTCCACAGGGGAGAAAACTTTCATCAGACGGAACGAAGAATTTAAAAGATAAACAAAGCTTAATAATAGAACATCCTGATGTAAGACGAATGCTTCTACTTCAAAAATCAATGGTTGAAGGATCCATGAACTTGATTTTTAAAGCTGCAAAATATTATGACCTTCAACATAACAGTACTGATGACAAAGACAAGAAAAAGTACCACACTTTGCTTGAGATGATAATTCCTGTTGTTAAAACTTATCCTTCAGAGGCTGGTATTTATTCTATAAATAATGGGCTTCAAGTTCTTGGAGGCTATGGTTTTTGTTCAGATTTTATTCTACAACAATATTATCGTGATATAAGAATTTCATCAATATATGAAGGAACTACTGGAATTCAGTCACAAGATCTCCTAGGCAGGAAAATGATGTTAAATAATGGTGAGGGTGCTAAACTATTATTAGATGAAATTCAGAAAACAATTGATAAGGCTAAAATAGATGATGAATTAAAAGAGTGGGCTTCATCATTAAGTAATAGGATTGATCAAAGTCAAAAAATATTATTTCATCTTATGCCATATGCAATAAAGGGAGATTATGAAAGATTTTTAGCTGATGCATCAATTTTTATGGAATTCTTTAGTTTAGTTCTAATTGGTTGGTCTTGGCTAGAAATTGGTGTAGCTACTAAGCTTGCTTTATCAACTAGTAATAGTTCTTTAGATTCAAAATTCTATCTAAGTAAGTTAGATGCTTTAGAGTATTTTTATGTTTATGAATTACCAAAAACATCAGGGCTTGCAGAAATTCTACTTCATCCTTCTTCAGTCACTATAAAAAAGGAAGACAAAGTGATTGATTAAAGTTCAATTTTTTGTTTCTCTATTGATAATTTTGCCATTCTTGCATAAGCTTGAACAACAAAATTTAGATGTTTAAACCTTGTATCCTTTGTCAAGCCCTTATCATATCTAAAATATATTTGTTGAACAATAACAGCTATTTTAAAAAGCCCAAAAACAAAATAAAAAACAATATTTTCAATCTCATCTCCAAACTTTTTGGAATACATCTCTAAAATTTCACCTCTTTTTGGGTTGTTCTCCTCAGAAGTAATATTCAAGTTTATTTCTCTCATATAATCAGGATCATCTTTGTTTATCCAATAGGCAAGTGTTGTGCCTAGGTCCATAAAAGGATCTCCTGTAGTACACATTTCCCAGTCAAGAACTGACTTTACAGATAAAGTTTTTGAATCAAGAACTAAATTATCATATTTAAAATCATTGTGAATTAAAGAAACATATGGTGACTCTTTAATATTATTATTTAACCATTTAATTACAAAATTAATTTCAGGAATATCTTGAGTTTTTGAGTTTTGATATCTCTTTGTCCACCCCTTAACTTGTCTTTCACAATAACCAATTGGTCTTCCAAATTCACTGAGACCTATTTTTTCAATTTCTAATTTATGAAGCTCAACAAATGTGTCTACAAACTCAGATGCTATAAAATTATATTGTGTTTTTGTTGTTAGTATTTTTTTAAAATTGTTACTTCTTAAAACTGTCCCCCTAATTCTTTCCATGATATAAAAATCAGATCCTATAATATTAATGTCATCGCAATAATGGAGTGGTATGGGTGATTTTTTATAATTGTTTTTAAGAGCAGATAAAACTTTATATTCTCTGCTCATGTCGTGCCCTGATTTAACTTTTGCCCCAATAGGTGGTTTTCTTAATATAAATTCTTTGTTATTAGACTCGATTAAATATGTAAGATTTGAAAAACCTGATGGAAACTGAAGAACATTAAAACTATTTTTATCTATATCTATGAAGGTTGATAAATAATTAGATAATGCAACATTATTAAGCCCCTCGTCTTCTCTTATTTTTGTTGGATTGTCATTATATGTTTCGGACATTATAGATTTAAATAATGAGCTTTATTTTTTGTATGATTTTAAAATAAGTCTAGCCAATCTACTTTTATGAACCTCATCTGCCCCATCATATATTCTTGCAGCTCTTTCATGTCTGTAATAAGATGATAAAATTATATCATCTGTAACGCCCAATGCTCCATGGACCTGAATTGCATTGTCAACAACTTTTTGAAGTACATTGGCGCAATAAAATTTAATAATAGATATCTCTGATCTTGTTTTATATGTTCCCTGCGAATCAATTTTTTTGGCAGCATCTTGCACCAGTAGTCTTGCAGCATTTATCTCTGCTCTTGACTCTGCAATCCAGTTTTGAATAGTTTGTTTTTCTGACAACATTGTTCCTGGAGATATTTCTCTTGAGACTGCTCTTTCACACATTAAATTAAATGCTCTTTCACACATGCCAATCCATCTCATACAATGGTGAATTCTCCCAGGTCCTAATCGTTTTTGTGCAATTGCAAAGCCTTCCCCTTCGGATCCTAAGACATTTGTGATTGGGACACAAACGTTATTAAATTTAATTTCTGCATGACTTTCCCATCCTGCGCCTGGATGTCCCATTATTGAAACATTTCTAACAAATTCAACTCCATCTGTTTTCAATGGAACAATGATTTGACTGGCTTTTTTATGAACATCCTCTCCGTCTGGATCAGTTACCGCCATAACTATTGCAAAATATGCTCCGTCAAAACTTGATGTAAACCATTTATGTCCATTTATTATATAGTTTCCATTTTCTTTTTTTGCAGTTGTTCCCATCCTTGTAGGGTTTGAGCCAGCATAATTAGGTTCTGTCATTGCAAAACAACTTCTAATTTTGCCTTCTAAAAGTGGTTTAAGGTATTTTTCCTTTTGTTCTTTAGTACCCGTTTCAATTAAAACTTCCATATTTCCAGCATCAGGAGCTTGGCAATTAAATACATAAAATCCATAAGGACTTGCACCAAGTATCTCGCTTACCTCACCATGCTGTTCTAGTGTTAAGCCTAAACCTCCATATTCTTTAGAAACTTGTGGCAGCCAAAACCCCATCTCTTTAACCTTATCTCTTAATTCGTTTAGTTTAGGTAATTTTTCATTCCACTCAGAATTAACAATCCATGGTTCAAGTGAAATCAACTCATCATTAATAAACGTTTTAATTTTTTGTTTTACTTCTTTAAAGTTCATTTTAATACTTAATAAGTTTAATTTTTTAGTTTGGAACTGAATATATCAATGAAATTGTCTCAGCCACGCAAACTGGCTTAGCTTCTCCTTCAACTTCAAATATAATTTTTAATGTATATTTTGCTCCACCTGACACCTCCTCAATATTTGTTAAGGATACCTTACCTCTGAATTTTGAATCCGCAGGAGTTGCATTTGGAAATCTCACCTTTTCAAGTCCGTAGTTTACTGCTAATGCTATGTTATTTAATTTGAGTGTTTGAAACACAACCTGTGATGCATAAGATAATACATGAAAACCGTGGGCTATAGTTTTTTTATAAGGTGAATATTTTGCAGCTTTTTCTTTATCTATATGAATCCACTGTTTATCTTGAGTTAATTCTGCAAATGAATTTACTTTCTCTTGTGACATTTCAAACCACTCCGAGATACCAATCTCCTTTCCAAGGTATTTATTTAAATCTTCTAGATTTTCTATTTCTGTAGAATAAGGCTTTTCCATAATATAAATTAATTGATCATGTATCCCCCGTCTATATTAAACGTCTCTCCTGTAGTATAACTTGATGCCTCAGAAGCAAGATACACAGCAATTCCTGAAATTTCTTCTGGCTCGGCTGCTTTCCTTATTGGTAAATCTTTCAACCATAATTCTAACATCTCTTCATTTTGCCATAAGGCAGAACTTAATTTTGTTTTTATTAATCCCGGGCAGATTGCATTAGACCTAATACCATACTTGCCCCACTCTTTTGCTTGAGATTTAGTTAACATACTAATTGCAGCTTTACTAATTGAATAAACTCCTAGTCCTTTATCGGGCTTATGTCCCTCTACAGAAGAAATGTTTATGATAGAGCCAGATTTATTATTTTTCATATGCTTCATAACCATATTTGAAAGCTTAAATGCAGCTTTTACATTAATATCCATTATTTTATTAAAAAGCTTTTCATCCGCATTTTCTAGTCTATCAAAAACAGGATTAATTCCTGCATTATTAACTAGTATATCTATTTTATCATATTTTTTTATTGTTGTATCAATCAGATTTTTCAGATGATCTTCTTCTCCAACATGACATTCACATGCAAGAGCATTATATCCATTCTTAGTAATTTTATTGGCGATTTCATCTACTGCTTCTTTCGATCTACTGCTCACAACTACGCTTGCTCCAAATTCTGCAAGAGCCTCAGCAATTGATGCGCCGATTCCTCTGCTTGCGCCGGTAACAATTGCAACCTTACCAGATAAATCAAATAGTTTTGTATACTTTTTTGTCATTTTAAATACAATTATGTTGACGTAATATACTAATTGATTTAATTATCCTTATAAGAATGTAAAATAAATACAGAAAAAGATTTTTTGATAAAGTTTAATGAGGTTGTATGTTTTTATAGATGAAAATATTCTTATATATTTAGTAAAAACTGATCTTTAATAATTAACATAAAGAACGGAAAATAATAAAAACCAAATAATTATGAGTGCAAATCAAGAGCCATTTGAACTTAACTTTTACAAATGGGAAAAGGAGTTTAAAGATAAGCCATACCTAAGACAACCTATAGGTGAAGCATGGGAAGAGTTAACATGGGGTCAAGTTGGAGATATGGCCAGACGATTAGCCACTGGGCTTAAATCTCTTAATCTTAGAGAGGGTGCGCATATAGGTATTTATTCAAAGAATTGTAGAGAATGGATTATTTCAGACTTAGCAATTGTTATGGCTGGATATGTTTCAGTTCCTTTCTTTCCCTCTTTAAATGGTAAAGAACTTGCATATATTATGGATTATGGAGATGTTGATGCACTTTTTTTAGGTAAAATTGAGACATGGGATGATATAAAAAACGACTTACCTAAAGACATGCCTATGATTACGTTTCCTAATTATGCTGGCTGTTCAAATGTTGAAGTAGGTCATAAATGGCATGAATTTATCGATAAACATGAGCCTATAACCAACCCTCATAATCCTAAATTATCTGATTTATGGACAATAATTTTTACCTCCGGTACAACAGGAAATCCAAAGGGAGTTATGCTAACTTATCAAGCAATTGACGGAATTAAAGTTGTGTTAGATGATCCGAATAACCCTTTAGGAATTAAACATGATGGTAATAATGAATTTATATCTTATCTACCGCTAAACCATATTTTTGAAAGAGTAGTTATTGAATGGACATCATTTAGATACGGTGGAACAATTTCATTTGTAGAGTCAATAGAAAAGTTTGGACAAAACCTTAAAGATGTTCAACCGCATGTTTTTGCAGCGGCTCCAAGAGTTTGGACAAAACTTCAAATGGGTATTCTATCTAAATTTCCTCAAAAAAGATTAGATAAATTACTTAAAATTCCATTATTATCAGGGTTACTAAAAAAACTTATAAGGAAAGGGCTTGGGTTTAGTAAATCTAGAGTTACTGTGTCTGGTTCGGCTCCAATGCCTGTAGAATTAATTGAATGGTTTAGAAAGATTGGCGTCTATATAACTAATGGATATGGAATGACTGAAAACTGTGCAATATGTAGTTCTGTTGATGGAAAAGACTTTGGAAAGTTAAATACTGTTGGAAAACCTCAAAAAGGAGTTGAACTTAAAATTGAAGAAGAAACAGGTGAAATACTTATGCGAGGTCCATTTGTAATGGTTGGTTATTATAAAAACGAGGAATTATCAAATCAAACATTAAGAGGTGGTTGGCTTCACACAGGGGATAAAGGATTCTTAGATGATGATGGATATTTGCATATAACTGGAAGAGTAGCTGATAGTTTTAAAACTTCAAAAGGAGAGTACATTGAGCCGCTTACTTTGGAACAATATTTTGTTAATATTAATGAAATAGAAGAGGTTTGTGTAGTCGGTCTTGGAATTGCTCAGCCACTGTGTCTAATTCAGTTGTCCGAAATTGGTAAAAAAGCTTCAAAAGATGTTCTGTCAAAAATGTTAACTGAAACACTTAATACAGTTAATAATGGGCTTGTTAACTACAAAAAAATATCAACATTGATAGTTGTAAAAGATGAGTGGACTCAAGAAAATGGGATTATTGGACCAACTCAAAAACTTAAAAGAGGAGCTGTTGAAGATCTTTACTCTGGAAATTATCTTAAATGGCATGAATCAAATGAAAAATTAATCTTTGAATCATCGTCAAATCACTCCCAAAGATTTGATTCATACTCATAGGGCTAATTACATTCACAGCTGAGGATATCACCCGCATTTGGTGGGTGAAAAAAATTATATTAACTTGAATTCAAATCAGATCAAGTATTATGGTTCTATTGCCTGTTTTTACTGGCCTTTCCACCATACTTGCATTAAATATATAAACTAGTTATAGAAAAGGATTATCTTTGACGTAACAAAACCTAATTAATATGAAAAATATTTTAAACAAGTATTATTTAGCCTTTATGGCTGTAATTCTATTTGGTAGTGTTTATTCACAAACTCAAATATCTGGTTCAGTGATGGATTCGGGTAGCATGGAAGCAATTCCTGGGGTAAACGTTATCATTGATGGCACAAACGTTGGAACTGTTACAGATTTCGATGGAAATTTTGTCATTAATACAAGTCAAGATGCTCCCTTAACTCTTATTATTAGCTATATGGGATATAGCGCAGAAAGAGTTGATGTGACGTCTGCAAGTCAAAATATAAATGTAATGCTTAGCGCAGGACAAAACCTTGAAGAGGTTATTATTTCTGCTTCAAGAAGTGCACAAAAAGTTACTGATGCTCCGGCTTCAGTTAGTGTAATCTCTACTAGGCAAATTGAAAATTCAGCTCAAGCAGCTGAACCATCAAGAATACTTGTGTCTGTACCTGGTGTACAAATTCAACAACAAACTGCTAACTCAATGAACATTGAAATGAGAGCTGGATCCGGAGTTTTCGGAACATCTACTTATATAATGAGAGACA
>CABWZL010000012.1 GCA_902509805.1 uncultured Bacteroidota bacterium | reverse complement strand
GGAAGTCAGAGATATTATATCATAAATATTAAAGATCCAAAAAATCCAGTTGAGGTTGGAATGTTTGAAGTTGGAAAAGAAGGTCAGTCTATTCATGATGTTTGGATTGAAGATGGGATTGCATATTCTTCTAACTGGAGAGACGGAGTATACTTAGTTGACGTTGGAAATGGAATAGCAGATGGTTCGCCGTCAAACCCTGTGGCATTTGCAAATTATGATTATGCAACAGGAGCTCATCACGCAACTTTTCCGTTTAAAAGTAAATCAACAGGAAAATTCTACACAGTTTTAGGTGATGAAATTTTTCCTGACGGAGTAGACGAAAACAATCCAAACATAACAGCTGGGTTTTTACACTTTGTTGATTTCTCAGACTTAGACAACCCTGTAGAGGTAGCAAAATATGAGCTCCCAGGACAAGGCTCTCACAACTACTGGATTGAAGATGACATTCTTTATGTAGCGATGTATGGAGGAGGAGTAAGAATAGTAGACATAAGTGGAGATCTTTTAGGAGACTTATACAGGCAAGGAAGAGAAATAGGCTATATAATGACAGGAACTGCAAATGGATATATTCCTAACGCAACCATGTCTTGGGGCGCACAGCTATATAAAGGTTATGTATTTTATTCTGACTGGAATAGCGGTTTAGGCTCGTCAAAAGTATCCGAATTAAAACCGGACAACTCCAAAGCAAACCAGTATATAAATAAAACGCCTATAATTGATTAAATGAGACTACTTCTATTATTATTTTTATTTACCGCCTCAATAGGCTATAGTCAAGAATACTATTTTTATGCAGCAGCAGAATCTGATGATACGGTTTCGCTATTAAGCTTTGATGGAAAAACAATAACTGAGGAAGAGAGAATTCCTGTTGGTATTATGAAAACAGAGATTGAAGGTCCCCACGGATTAACAGTCGATCCATCTGGAAAATATTGGTATTTATCTTTAGCCCATGGAAATCCATATGGATCTCTTGTGAAATACTCAACTGCTACAAATAGGCCAGTAGACAAGACTACCTTGGGCATGTTTCCTGCTTCAATGCAAATATCTAGTCTAACAGGCTTATTGTATTGTGTAAACTTTAATTTACACGGAAAAATGAAGCCAAGCACTGTTTCTGTCGTTGACCCTGAAACAATGACTGAGATTAAGCAAATTCAAACTGGAGTAATGCCCCACGGCTCTAGGTTGTCACCAAATGGCAGGTTTCAATACTCTGTTGCTATGATGTCTGGCGAGCTTTTTGAGGTAGACGCCTTGACCCTCGAGGTAAACAGAACTTTAAGTCTTGATAAAGGAGGCAAGATGAATCATAAAGGAATGCACCACTCTCCTGTTAAACCAACTTGGGTTACACCACACCCAACAAAGCCTAAGGTTTATGTAGCTGGAAACGGTTCTAATGAAATCATTGAAATTGATACAGACTCATGGAAAATCACGAACAGAATTGATACGGGAAAGGGACCCTATAATATTGATATTTCTTCAAATGGTAAATTCTTAGTAGCAACATTAAAAGGAGATGCAAAAACTTTAGTCTGGGAGATTGACAAAAAAACCCCCTCTATTGTTTCAAACAACTCTAGCGTTACTCATGGGGTTGTAATTTCGCCAGACAGCAAGTATGCGTTTGTTACTGTTGAGGGTGTTGGGGGCGAGCCAGGAATTATAGACGCAATAGATTTAAAAAAAGCCAAGGTAGTTAGCTCTTTAAAAATTGGAAAACAAGCTGGAGGAATAGCTTTTTGGAAAATTGAAGAATAATTTTTTATGGAAAGTTTTGCAGAATGGGGATATCTAGGGCTTTTTTTTGCTAGCTTTCTTGCTGCTACCATCACTCCCTTTCTTTCTTCCGAAGCTCTTTTAAGCTTAATGATAGTTAATCAATATAATCTTGGATCAGTGTTGCTGGTTGCAACAATTGGAAATTGGTTTGGTGGTCTTTCCTGTTTCTATATGGGCTGGCTTGGAAAATGGAGTTTAATTGAGAAACACTTAAAAATTAAAACTGCAACACTCGAAAGGCTTAAACCTAAAGTTGATAGTTGGGGCGCCCCTCTTGCCTTTTTTTGTTGGATTCCTTTTATTGGAGACCCCCTTGCTGTTGGTCTTGGGATTTTTAAAACCAACCCAATAAGTGTTGCGGTATGGATGTTAATAGGAAAAGGGACCAGATATTTAGTCTGGACCTACGTTACCTTTTCTGGAATGAGCTTTTACAATAGTTTATAAAAAACTATATTAAATTTATAATATGATAAATTCAGAAAAAATTAGAGATTATTTTCCTTCATTAAGCAGGGTGGATAAAAACACAAATCAAATTATATATCTAGATGGTCCAGGAGGCACTCAGGTTCCAATTCAAGTAATAGAAGGAGTTTCACAGTACTACATTAGGTCAAACGCAAACACACATGGTGAATTTGCTACAAGTAAAGAAACTGACTTCATGATGGACGGTCTAAGAGAAAGAGTCTCCGATTTATTTGGATCTGAAGGACCAAGCACAATATCTATTGGGCAAAACATGACAACTTTAAATTATAGTTTAGCTAGAGCTTTGTCGAGAAAATTTAAAAAAGGGGACGAGGTTATAATCACCGAGCTAGACCACGAGGCAAACAGAGGTCCCTGGAGGGTTTTAGAAGAGGTGGGCGTCAAGCTGGTTGAGGTTGAGCTTTTAGACACCGGTGTTCTGGATTATTCAGACTTTAAAAACAAAATAAACGAAAAAACAGTAATGGTGTGCATGGGAATGTCCTCCAACGCTCTTGGCACGCTCAATGATTTTATTAAGATTGGAAAATACTTAGCGGATAAGAGCTGTCTGTTTCTTTTAGACGCTGTTCATTATGCACCACATTTTTCAATAAATGTTCAAGAGCTTGGTTGTGATTTCATGTTGTGCTCTGCATATAAGTTTTATGGCCCACACGTTAGCTTTCTATATTCTAGGCCAGGCCTTCTGGAAACCTTAAAGACAGACAGGCTTATAGTTCAGGATCAGGCAGCTCCATATATTATAGAGACTGGAACCCTAAATCATGCCGCTTGTTCAGGTGTAGCCTCTGCAATTGACTTTATATCATCTATCGGAGAAGGAGCCTCTTTAAGAGAAAAGCTTGAAAGTGCATATCAAAAAATTAGTAGTCATGAATTTGAGCTTGCAAAACACCTTTATACTTCGCTCCGAAATCTTGAAAAAATAACTGTGATTGGGCCTGATTTTTCAAGCAAAAAAAGAACACCAACAGTTTCGTTTGTTCATAACGATTTCTCTGCTCAAGAAGTTTGTAAAAAGCTAGCCAGCAAAAACATATGTGCCTGGGATGGTCATTTTTATGCACTTAAAGCAATACAAAAACTAGGCTTGGAGAGCAAAGGAGGGGTTACTAGGCTTGGTATTTCATTGTATAACACTAAACAGGAAATTAACAGGGTAATCGAGGTGATAAAATCAATCTAATTTTTTCCGGCTAGTTTATTTCTTAGCCAATCTTTAAAAACTTTAGCTGTTTCTTTTGAGGCATAATTCAGATCTTGAACATTTAAAAACTGAGCTTTTGTGTTGTGGTCAATATCAAGCAAAATCTTTTTAAGTTTTCCCGGCCCTAGATTCCGTATTTTTTCAATCTCTATTAGCCTGTTTTTGTTTGCGGCTTCATATTGCTCCGCTTTAATTAAAAGATGCCAACAAAGGCTGTAGGGCATATATTGCTTGTCGTTTCTAAACTTATAGCTCAATTGTCTTTTAAGTATTTTAGGATTATTGTCGTAAAATTTTTTAATAACAGATTTCACCTGAGGCCTTCCGCTATGGTAAGATTTGAAATATTTTTTATCAAACCCGACTATGTTTGCTGCTTTTGACTGCGCGTGATTATAGCTAGGTCTGCTTTTAAGAATTCTTTTGAGCAATTTTGCTATTTTCTTTAACGGCTGAATATTATATGTTTTGGCCCAGTTTCCCGTTAAAACAGCATTGTTGTTTATGAACCAGTCGCCTGGATTGCTTTCTTTTATTAAAAACATATCGTCATTAAAGTATATGAATTTTTCTGAAAGATCCTTTATTCTGTATAGAACAGCATCGATTGATCTAATGTTAAATGTTGGTAAAAAACCTTCAAGTCCAGAAAAAATTTCTTTGTGGTCTATAATTTCAACCTTATCTAACGATGCTAGCCTCTTTGTTTCATCGAGGGCAGGAGATTGGCTATCAGTTACGATAAATATTTTTCTTATAAAAGGAGCATTTTTTATAATGGATAAGACGCAAAAATCAATCTCGTCAGCCTGCATATACTGTTTTTTAAAATCACCGTGGTTTTTAAGAAGGCTCTGGTATTTTAGTTGATACTTAGGGTCCAATCCATCAACCCAGGTTATGACAGCGTCTATTTTTTCCATTTAAACAAAATAAAAAAGTTTATCAATAGGCGTATTTAGTGATTTTGATATTTTCATTGCAACATCTAAACCAGGCACAAATTTATTTTTTTCAATCGAAATAATAGTTTGCCTACTTACGCCTGCTCTGGCAGCAAGTTCTTCTTGGGTTAGATTGATGCCTTTTCTGAAATCTTTAACTCTATTTACCAGCATATGTAAAATTAACTTTACAAATATAATAAATTATTTTGTAAAAGAAACTTTACATTGTTTAATAATTTACATTAATGTTAAACTAACTTTACATTATAAATGTATAGTTTATTTTACATTTATTAAAAATAGCCTTTAACTATATATCAAATAGATGTTAAATAATCATTAAAACTAGTTTTATAATCAATCTCACTTATTGATTTGTATAGTTTTACATAAATTTTAAATTAAATGAAAAAAATATTCGCTTTATTAATGTTTACTGCTCTTGCCTCTTGTAATTTAAATACAAGTCAATCAGAGATTTCTACAGACACTGTTCAACAAGCTTCAGATGCTACATATACTGTAAATACAGATAAAAGCTTAATTGTGTGGACAGGAAGAGAAATCACAACTTCTTTACACTTTGGTAATATTTACTTTGCCTCTGGCCAATTTGAAGTAAAGAGTGGCTTGATTTCTGGCGGTGAATTTGTTGTAGATATGACAACAATTGATAATCAAGATTTACCAGAAGAGCGCAGACCAAGATTAGAAGCTCATTTAAAATCAGATGATTTCTTTTCTGTTGAATCACATCCGACAGCTTTACTATCAATCATTAGCTCAGAATCTGTATCTGAAGGTAAATGGATGGTTTCAGGAGAGTTAACCATTAAAACTTTTACCCATCCAGTTGAATTTGAAATGTTAAATTCTAATGATGGATGGAAAGCAAATCTGGTTTTTGACAGATCTAAATATGAAGTAAAGTTTAGATCAGGAACATTTTTTGAAAATCTTGGTGACAAATTAATTTACGACGATATAGAACTTGCAATAAACTTAAAAACCTTGTAATATGAATTCAAAGAGACCAAAATGTGGATGTGGTAATACACAGAATCCTGATGGATACTGTGACGGATCACATTTAAATAAATAATGAATAAAATTATAGCCTTTGGGGGCTCGTCCTCAAAAAATTCCATTAACAAGAGACTTGCTTCTTTTGTAGCAAATAAAATTACTGCTCAAGAAGCAATTATTCTTGATCTTAACGACTTTGAAATGCCTATTTATAGTGAAGACAGGCACTCTGAAGAGGGCGTTCCACAAAAAGCACTAGAGTTTAAGAAAATTGTAAATGATTGTTCAGGCTTAGTTATCTCGCTAGCAGAACACAATGGATCGTATACTTCAGCCTTCAAAAATATTTATGACTGGATATCAGTTATTGAAAAAATTGTCTGGAGTAATAAACCTATTTTATTGATGTCTACAAGTGATGGTGCACGCGGAGGACAAAGTGTACTTGAAACAGCCTTGCCTCGTTTTTCAAGACAAAGCAATTTTGATATTCCGCATTTTATTCTCCCAAGTTTTTATGAAAATTTTTCTGAAGAATTAGGCATTATCAATCAAAAATTAGACACGGAACTTGACAAACAAATTTTAGAGTTTAAAAAACAAGTAGGGATAGCGCTACTTGATTCCAGAAACAATTAAAGTACCATTCCATTCACCATCTTTTCCATGACACCATGATTCTAGATTTTTAAAACCTGCTGTTTTAAAAAAACTTACCCAATCATTTTTTTCAAACATCTTCATGGTAGTAATACAGCAATCTTCTTTCCACGTATGTGAAGGCTTATTTTCGTGGTAATAATCAATGCCCATTATTAGCCTTCCTCCTTCAAGTATCCAGCTGTCATAGACATGTTGGATGAGTTTATCAGGTTTTTCAAAATAATAGAAGACTTCCATTGAATGAACTATATTAACTTTTTTATTTGGACTCCAATTCATCAGGTCAGTACAGAAATATTGGTTTTTTCTATCAAGTTTTTTGGCTTTTTCAATCATATTAGAAGAACCATCTACTCCAATTGCTTTATTACATTTAGGGTCTGAACCTATATTTCTTATAACCCAACCATTACCACACCCAGCATCTATAAAACTATAATCATTTAATTCTTTAGTTGAATACTCAATCATGTTTTTTACAGCTGGAGAATGACCTTTTTGCATACCCTCATCTTTTCCACTTATTACCCAATCACTAAAAACTTTTATAGGAGACTGCATTTTAATCTACTTTAATTAATTTATGAGTTAAACTGGATCCGCATATTGAAACAACATATAAATTAGAATTATTTAAATCATCAATTTGTTGGTAGTATTCATTCTCAATAAGCTCATTTACAAAGCCTGGAATTGTATTGCTGTGGCCTACAACAAGAGCAGTCTCGCCGATATTTGATTTTACAAATTCATCATATTCAATATCAGACGGGGAATAAAAAATAATTTCAATATTTTTTTCGTTAGCAAAAGGCTTAACCGTATTAAATGTCCTCTTGTAATTAGTAGAGTAAATTTTGGAGACACCTTTATCTAAAAAGTAATTTTTCCAACCCTCAGCTCTTAGTAAGCCTTTTTTGTTTAAATCAGGATTTGATTCAGACTTATCAACACGAATCTTTTCTGCATGTCGAATAAGATAAAAAGTTGAGCAATTTTCGTGCGAAACCTCACCTAATAAAAAAGACATCAACAATAATGTTTTTAAAAGAATCACAGTATTATTTTTCTTCTACTTATTATGTATATCAGGTAAGCAATTATAATAACTAGTGGCTCCCAAATTAAAAGATAGTATGGCCACTCACCAATCACTAAAGGGTTGCTAACTTCTGGTGGAGCATTTACATACATATAGTTTGATCCAAGCAAGAAATTTATCGGCATAATTATGGCCATAAGAATGTTTAGATGTACCCAAATCTTAAACCATGATAACTTTGGAAGTTTCATTCCAAGATGAAGAAACATGAATATTGGGAGGGCAATTATTAAGCTATGTGAGACAAAAAAGTTAAGATAGTACCTTAAAGTTCCGTCAAAATAGTTAAGCTGAGGAGTTAAAATTGCCATTATACCCCCAATGATACCTGTATAATACACAAACTGAAACAATCTTTCTTTTTTCTTGACAAAAGGAAGAACACAACATATAAGTGAAGAAATACCACAAAGATGAAGAGGAATACTATATTGAAGATCCCAGGTTCCATTCATTATTGGAAACAAATGTTCTGCGATAAAATCAAGAATCATTATTCCACCAATTGCGTAAGTAACCTTTATTTTTTGGGACCTATTTAGAAACCTGCCAATGATTAATGGAACTGAAATAAAAACAAGAGAAAACAACGCCCATGTCTTCCACTCATCAGACATAAATTCAATAACATAAATAGGGATTGGATTGTCTTCCATCAAAGAGAGGTTTTTTCAAATGTATAAAAACTATTTAACTAAGGTTATAGTAGAAAGACTTTCTCAAAAGATCAAGACTTTTTGGAACGGCTGTATTAGCATCTTCATTTCCTTCAAACTCTAGGGAGATATACCCTTTATAATTATTTTTCCTCATAAGCTTTCCAATTGATTCATAATCAATGTTAACCTGATTAAATGCTGGCCATTTTGCACCTCCAAAATATGTTTTAGCCTGAATTAAACAGGTGTGTGGGGCAAGCTCGGCAAGTTGTTTTTTTCGATTATCAAAAAAGTTTCCAGTATCTAAAGTTACACTTAGCCACGGAGAATTAATAGCATTAACAATTCTCATTACACCTTTTGAAGTTAATCCAAGACCCCAGTGATTTTCTAATCCAAGAACAACTCCACATTTTTCAGCAGTTGGAAGACACTTCTCTATAGAGTCTATAACCCACTTAAACCCTTCTTCTTCAGTATAACCTTCAAGAACAGACTCTACGCCTTTGTTCTCCATTAAAACATCAAATTCTGACTTCTCACCTATTGGCTTTGTTGTCCCCCACCTTCCAGTGTTAATTCTAATGGTGGGAATTCCAAGTGAATATGCAACTTCAATTTGATGTTTAGTTAACTCAACATTTTCTTTTCTTTTTGAAGCATCGGGGTTAACAAAACTTTGATGAGTAGAAAGACCCATGATGTCTAACCCTGAATCAAATGCTCTTTTTTTAATTTTTTGTAAATAACTGTTTTCCTCAGATTCCATTTGAATTAACAATAACTCTATTCCATCAAATCCAAACTCTGATGCCTTATCAATACAATATTCAATAGGAGTCTCCCTTCCATTGAATTGCCAAAAAGAGTATGTAGAAACCCCAATAGGGTTATGTTTAATATTTATAAGACTACTTTTTTCAGTAGAATTTATATTGGAGCATCCAATTAATGGGGCACCAAGCGTAGCGGCAGTGATTGATTTCAGTACGGATCTTCTTTTCATCTTAAAGGTTTTATTTATTTTATTGTAATTTAAGAATTCAAACTTTAAATTAATCTAACAAAAAAAATAATATGAAAATTTTAAAAACAATTTTAGCTTTATTTATTTCATTATCAGTAACAGCTCAAGCTGAGACTGTAATGAACTTGTCTTATTTAGACATACCTATTCAGAAAATAGGAAGATTTATGGAGTTACACGAACAAGTAACAAACATGCAATTAGGAGAAAAAAGAACTCTTCAAGGACAATGGGTTACAAGTCATTATTATGGCTCCGGACCATCTGTTGTTGTTCAGGATAACTACATGAATGCTAACGACGCTATCAATGATGACCCTTGGGTTCATTTTAGAGAAAAATGGCAAGCAGCAAGTGAGGAAGAAAGAGAAGAAATTGGGGTCATGGTTAGCGAGTATCAATCATTTTGGAATGGTCACACTGACGAAATGAGAAGGATTGACTGGCAAAACGATCATGTTTTCAATGAAGACGCTGATGTGTCAGGGAACTTTATTCTTGTTATTGGAAAATATAACACATCAGGTAATCAAGGAGATATGGGACAAGCATATCATGACTGGGTAACGGTTCCTGCAGTTGAATCAGGAGTTGCTATGTTTGGTAACCACAGCTATCACCTTACAGGATCTGGATCAGATTTAATGGTAGCTAATGGATACAAAAGCATGCATGAATTTGCAACTAGCCTTGAAAATGCAACATCTGGGCCTGCTGAAGCTAGACAAAAGTTTTGGAGTTTAGTTGAAGGAGATCACGAAGATCAAATATATATCCATCAAGGACATATAGTGGACGGAAAATTTGTTAGAGCTAGCTCTAATTAGTTTTTAAGATTTAATAAAATAAAACCCCTCCTTTTATGAGGGGTTTTTTTATATTAGTTTTTAAATTAATTTAAAATCAATTTAAAATGAAAAAAATACTTTTAATTTTTACTCTATTTGTTGGTGGATTTTTATCTGCTCAAGGTAATGGAGATTATGTAAATATGACTTTTGTTAAAACTACTCCCGGAGAAGACTACGGAACAATTCTAAACGAAAAATGGAAAGAGTTAGCTCAAATGAGAGCTGATGAAGGAACCATTACAGGATGGGATGTTTGGTGGAGACCAGGATCTACTGAGGCTTCAGACTGGAACATGCTTATTGTTACAATCGCTAAAGATCCAGATAGCTTAGGAGCTAACGCTGGTGTTCTTAAAATGAGACCAGATTACACAGAGATGGATGTTGAGATTTTTTCTGAAAAAAATGTCAAAGCTAGAACAATAGTTTGGGATCAAACATTAGTTAACAAGGGGTTAAATTTTGCTGGAAATGAAGGAGAAACACCTGTTGCTCCTCAGGTTGCAGTTATGAATTTAATGAAAGTAGGTTATGCAAATGCATACGAATACGAAAAAGCAGAAAACAATCTTAATTCAGGAGATCTTGGCTCAAGACTAGGATGGGGATTATTAAAAAGACTTGATGCTGCAGGAGAAGATGTATATTATGATTACATGACTATAGATTTTTATGAAGACTGGAAAACAATGATGTCTACAAGAGAGGCAACAGGAAAAATCTCAAAGGGACTTCAAAGTATTCTTGATCTTAGAACTCATCAGCAAAGTGTTCCACTTTGGCTCGCTATACAAGTTCGACCTAAAGAATAATAAATCTTCTTTACATTATAAAAACCCCTCTTTTTAGAGGGGTTTTTTTATTTTTGACTTTATGAGACAGTTATCATTATCCATTTTATTTCTTTTTTTATTACAAGGATGTTTTTTAAGTGAGAATCCTATAAAGACATCTATGAAAAATGATAATTTTTTAACTGAAATCCTTAAAAATAAAGAGGAATATGAAATCCAGATAGCCTATACAGAAATTACAAGAGATAAAGACGGCAAGCCAGTATTTAGAGATTTTGAATTTCAAGTTGATGAAGAAAAATATTTTTATCCAGCAAGCACAATTAAGTTACCCATAATAGTTTTAACTCTTGATAAAATAAACGAGCTTAGGGCAACAGGTATTGATATTACACCTAAATCAAAAATCTTAATTTCATCAATCCATGAAGAGAATAATCAAGTTCAAAAAGACAGTATAACTTCTTTTCAAAATTTGATTGCAGATGTTTTTTTAGTTAGCGATAATTCAGCCTCAAATGTGCTAATTGATTTTATAGGATATAATAATTTTAATGCTAAAATGGCGAAAGTAGGATTTAAAAACACATATTTAAATCATAAGTTTAATCCAGATCCATATGTTAAGAATAATTGGCAAATAAAGACAGTCAAAAATGAAATAATATCATCAAATGAGGATCAAATAATAATTACTGCCGAACAGAATACTTTAGGATTAAAAAAAGGAAAAAATAGATTTCAAAGCGGAAAGGTGGTTCCTGGAGCAATTGATTTTTCTCAAAAAAATCGATCATCAATAACCGACATGCACAATATTTTAAAAAGAATAATCTTTCCTTTAAAGTTTGATAAAGACAAGACTTTTAATCTTAACGTTGAGGACTATGATTTTTTAAGATATTGGATGAGTAGGTTTACCTATGAAGATATTGGAGATAAATTTAAAACTGAAAAAAAATATTTTGACTCTTATAATAAGTTTTTTATTCATGGAGAGGATACAATTGTAAACGATAGAAACATTAGAGTATACAATAAAATTGGTCAGGCTTTTGGAACTTCAGTAGACAATGCATATATAAAAAATTATCAGGATGATGTTGAGTTTTTTCTAACAGCAACTATTTACACGAACAAGAATAAAACAATTAATGATAATGTATATGAGTATAATCAAACAGCCATACCCTTTCTTTCAAAATTATCAAAATCAATATACTCGAGGTTGTCAAAATAAGACATAATAATTAACCAAAATAATTAAAAAGAGCAGAAGAATTAACTGTTGTAACTAAAGCCTGGTAAGTGTATACTCTATTAAGTTCTCAACAGTGTTTTCGGGTTTCACGCTATATTCTTCTAGATTTCTGTTGGCAAGTATTGCGTTTAAGGATATTGCATTATGCCCTAAAAGCTTGGACATTGCATAAATAATTGCAGTTTCCATTTCAAGATTTGTAGCATTATAATTTTTGTACTTAATTTTCTTAATTTCACTTAGCTTGTTCTTATGAGAGGTGCTTAAACGTATGGATCTTCCCTGTGAACCATAGAATCCTCCACATGTTATGGTTATCCCACTATTTACATCATTTGAAATAAATTTATCATATAATTCACCGGAGCAATCATAGCAATATAATTGATCTTGAATTTGATGATTTTCAGATATATATTTTTTGAAGTTTTTGTTATCTATTTTTGACAAATCATAATTTAACATAAAACCATCAATGTCGATTGCCATTTTACTTAACAAGAAGGAATCAACAGAAACATCATCTTGAATTGCGCCTGAAGTACCAATCCTGATTAAATCAAGAGATTTTCTTGAACTTAAAACTTCTCCTGTTTCTAAGTTTATATTAGCTAAAGCATCGAGTTCATTTAAAACAATATCTATATTAGAAGAACCAATTCCAGTTGAAATAACAGTAATTCTTTTTGATTTAAAACTACCGGTAACAGATTTAAACTCTCTATTCTGAGTACTAAATTCAATATTATTAAAATGTCTAGTGACTTTGTCTACCCGAAACGGGTCACCCACTAAGATAATAGTTGAAGATAAATTTTCTGGCTTGAGTTTTAAATGATATACCGAACCATCTTTATTTAGTATTAATTCTGATCTATCCATTACTTTTTAAGTAGACCTAATTCTACTAATCTTTCATTTAAGAAATGGCCAGCAGTAATGTCTTTAAAAGATTTAGGATTGTCTTCATTAATACACGACTCTAAAACATTTAACTTCATTTCACTTACTGGATGCATGAAAAATGGAATAGAATATCTAGATTTTTTTAACAATTCCCTGTCTGGATTTACAACCCTATGAACTGTTGATTTTAATAGGTTATTAGTATGCCTTGACAACATATCTCCAATATTTATCATTAACTCATCCTTACCAGCTACCGCATCAATCCATTCACCATTTGAATGTTTAACCTGTAATCCCTTACCATGCGCACCCATAAGTAAAGTAATAAGATTTATATCTCCATGAGCAGAAGCACGAACAGCTTCTTTAGGATCATCTAGAATAGGAGGGTAGTGGATAGGTCTTAATATTGAGTTTCCATTTTTAATATATTGATCAAAGTAATTTTCCTCAATATCTAAATACAATGCTAAAGCTCTAAGAATGTATTTTGCAGTGTTTTCTAACGAGGCATAAACTTCCTTGCCAACTTTATTAAATTCAGGTAATTCATCAACATTAATGTTAGGAAAATAATTATAATTACCCTTCTCTTCTTCTTCAACATATTGGCCAAAATGCCAGAATTCTTTTAGATCTCCGTGTTTACTTCCTTTAGCACTTTCCTTTCCGAAAGAAACATACCCTCTTTGACCTGAATATTCAGGGAATTCATATTTAGTTTTCACTTCATCTGGTAGATCAAAAAATAATTTAATTTGTTTGTAAAGCCTTTCAACAAGCTCATCAGACAAAAGATGGCCTTTCACGGCACAAAACCCTATCTCTTGAAAAGCTTTACCTATTAATTGAATAAACTCTGCCTTACGTTGAGGGTCTTCACTTAAAAAATCTCTAAGATCTAACGATGGTATCTTGTTCATGAAAAAGTTTTATTAGTATTTTGCAAATATACAAAATGTTGATAAAGATAATGTTGGCAGATGATTAGAGATTATGATAAATGACAACTATGCTTTTAGAAGCATCAGTGTTTTTTATTTAATTTAGAAATATACTTTCCCAGGATGTCAAACTCAAGATTGACTTTGCTTCCTAAAATAATCTTTTTAAAATTTGTGTTTTCGTAAGTGTAGGGAATAATTGCTACAGAAAAAGAACAGTTAGTTGAGTCAACAATTGTGAGGCTAACCCCGTTTATAGTTATTGAACCTTTTTCTACAGTTATGTTTTGTTCAGAATGTTTAAAAACATATTTCCAGCTACCGTTAGTCTCTAATGACTCTGAGCACATAGCCACCTCATCAACATGGCCTTGAACGATATGGCCGTCGAATCTTGAATTAACAGACATCGACCTTTCAAGGTTAACAATGTCTCCAGGCTTCAACTCTCCAAGATTTGTTTTTTTTAGACTTTCTGCTATTACTGTAACGGTATATGTATCATCATTAAGTTTAACTACGGTAAGACAAACACCATTATGACAAAGACTTTGATCAACTTTAAGTTCCTTAGTTATTGATGATTTTAGTGAAATATTCAGATTACCCCTATCTTTTTCTATTTTCTCAACAGTTGCAGTGCATTCTATTATACCAGTGAACATTATTATCTTTATTTTTGATGTGTAAAATTAGCAATTATTAACTAGTGGTAAACGCAAAAAAAATAAATATTGGAATTTCAATTGGAGATCCTAACGGTATAGGAATTGAAATCATTCTAAAAGCACTGTCTGAAGACTCTCTTCAAGGACATTATAATTATATAGTTTATTCTTCTTATGATTTAGTTGAGAAACAAAAAGATGATTTGAAGATTAAAACACTTTCTCTAAAAAAAATATACTCATTAGATGAAGCGTCCACTGGCTTTATTAATATAAAAGAAGTTTTTTCTTCTTCTAAATTTGATTTTGGCAACCCTGACAAACAAGTTTCAGCCAATGGAATAATATCTTTTAAAGAAGCCGTAAAAGATGCTGTCCAAAAAAAAATAGACATTTTAATTACAGCACCCATTAACAAGAACCTATCTTACTCAAGTTCATTTAAATTTTCAGGTCATACGGATTATTTAAAACAAACACTCAAAAAAGATCCAATGATGTTGATGATTTCCGATAATTTAAAACTAGGCTTGTTTACAGAACACATACCATTAAAAGATGTAGTTAAAGAACTAACGGTAGCTAAAGTAGGCGAAAAAATAAAAATGTTAAACGAGACTTTAATTAAGGATTTTTTAATAAGTGAGCCTAGGATTGCAGTTCTTGCTATTAATCCTCATGTTGGAGACAATGGAGTAATAGGAAGTGACGATCAAGAAATATTATTGCCCGCTATTAAAAAGAATAAAAATTTAATTTTTGGGCCATTTTCCGCAGACACTTTTTTTTGTAATGAAAATTTCAAGAAATATGATGGTGTTATAGCGGTTTATCATGATCAAGGATTAATTCCGTTTAAAACAATGAGTTTTGGAAAAGGCGTTAATTATAGCGCGGGTTTACCAATTATTAGAACGTCTCCGGATCACGGAACAGGGTTTGATATAGCGGGAAAAGGTATAGCTAGCCCAACCTCATTCTTGCAAGCAATAAAAGTTGGCATAAACATATACAACTCAAGAAATACGATAGTTTGACATTAAATAGATAAATTTTTATAAATTTGCCGCTCAATAGTTGAGTGATGAAATCGCTTTCGCCATATTTGATTAAATTTTCAGGCTTGAAAGAGGGCATACATCACCTCAACTATGAACTAGGAAATAAGTTCTTTAAAAGTTTTGACTATTACGATTTTCTTGATTCTAATATTTCGGTAAACCTTGAATTAGAAAAGAAACCAACACTACTAAATTTAAAGTTTTCATTTAGTGGAGAAATTGAAGTTCAATGTGATGTTTCTATGGAAAATTTTAATCTTGAATTAAACACAAACTACGCTGTAGTAGTGAAATTCAAGGATAACATTAAATCAACAGATGATAAGGTTGTTTTTTTATCATCAGGATCTCATAGCATTGATGTCTCTCATATGATTTATGAAAGTATCATTTTAGCTGTTCCACAAAAAAAGGTTCATCCTGGAATAGAAAACGGATCATTAAAATCAGAAATAGCAGAAAAATTAAAAGAATTTAAACCTAAAAAAAATTTTAAAGAAAAAACTGACCCTAGGTGGGACAAATTAAAAGATTTATTATAAATGGCACATCCTAAACGTAAAATATCTAAAACAAGAAGAGACAAACGTAGAACTCATATTAAAGCTGCTAATCAGCAAATATCTACATGTCAAACTACAGGTGAGTCACACCTATATCACAGAGCCCACTGGCATGAAGGAAAACTTTATTACAGAGGAAAAGTTTTAGTTGATTCACTAGAATCAGAAAAAAACTAGTATCTTAAATTATCAATTTATCTGTTTAAAGGCATAATTGATGTTAGTATGGTATCTAACAAAACAAACAAAATAAAAGCCGCCATAACTGCTGTTGGAGGTTACATTCCAGAAGACTTTATTTCCAATAAAGATTTAGAAAAAATGGTTGACACCAATGATGAATGGATTACTGCCAGAACTGGAATCAAAAAAAGAAGAATACTTAAAGAAAAAGATAAAGCAACTTCATTTTTAGCTGCAAGTGCTGCAAAGGACTTAATTAACAAGAAGATGGTTGATCCCAGCACCATAGATTTGGTAATTGTTGCAACAATAACACCAGATTTTCATGTTGCTTCTACCGCGCCAACAGTAGCGTCTGAAATAAACGCAACTAATGCTTATGCTTTTGACATAAACGCAGCTTGCTCAGGTTTTTTATATGGAATGTCAACAGCGACTAGCTACATTGAGTCAGGTAGGTATAAAAAAGTCCTTTTAATAGGAGCAGACATGATGTCTTCTATTGTAGATTATACGGATAGATCAACTAGTATTCTTTTTGGAGACGGAGCTGGTGCAGTTTTGGTAGAGCCCAGCACTAACGATTTTGGCTGGGAGGATGAATATTTAAGGTCAGATGGGGTTGGGGCAGAATGGTTAAAAGTAAAATCAGGAGGATCACTACATCCTACATCACAAGAATCAATTGATAATAAATGGCATTTCATAACTCAAGACGGTAAAACAGTTTTTAAGTCAGCTGTTTCAGAAATGGCAAATGCTACAGAACAGATTATCAAAAGAAACAATCTGGATCCTGAAGAAATTAAATATTTATTACCTCATCAAGCTAATAAAAGAATTATTGATGCTACCGCAGAAAAGATTAATTTAGATAAAAATAAAGTTTTAATGAATATAGAAAACTATGGAAATACTACTGCAGCAACCATACCTCTATTAATGTATGATTATGAAAAAGAATTTAAAAAAGGGGATAAATTAATACTTGCAGCTTTTGGAGCTGGATTAACATGGGGTGCAGCATATTTAACATGGGCATATAATTAAACTATTTACTATGAATATAAAAGAAATACAAAATTTAATAAAATTTGTCTCTAAATCTGGTGTTGAGGAAGTTAAAATTGAAAGAGAAGATTTTAAAATTACAATTAAAACAAAGAAAAATATTACTAAACAAGTACTAGTTGAGGACATTCCTTCAAACAATGTTATTTCTGCTCAACCTGTTTCATCTGCTCAACAAGAAATTGTTCAAGAAACTACTTCTAATTCTTCTGGCGTAGAATTAGAAAATGAAAACCATATAGTTGTGAAATCACCAATAATTGGAACTTTTTACAGAAAACCATCGCCAGACAAACCATCCTTTGTTGAGGTGGGAAAGAGTATAGTAGAAGGAGATGTATTATGTGTAATAGAAGCAATGAAATTATTCAATGAAATAGAGTCTGAGTTATCAGGAAAAATTGTTAAAATACTTGCGGAGGACCAAAGCCCCGTGGAGTTTGACCAACCACTATTTATTATTGACCCATCATAAAAATGTTTAATAAAATACTAATTGCCAATAGAGGAGAAATAGCTATGCGTGTTATTAGAACATGCAAAGAAATGGGTATTAAAACCGTAGCCGTATATTCAAAAGCAGACGAGGAAAGCCTTCATGTAAGGTTTGCTGACGAAGCAGTTTGTATTGGACCTTCAGCTAGCGCAGAATCATATTTAAAACCCGCCAATATAATTGCAGCAGCAGAAATAACTAATGCAGATGCAATCCATCCAGGATATGGTTTTTTGTCTGAAAACAGTAAATTTTCTAAAATATGCCACGATCATAAAATAAAGTTTATTGGAGCTTCACCAGATATGATTGATAAAATGGGAGATAAGTCATCAGCCAAAGAAACCATGAAAAAAGCTGGCGTTCCAACCATACCTGGTTCTGAAGGGCTTGTTCCAACTCTAGAAGATGCTCAAAATATAGCTCTTGAAATAGGTTACCCTGTAATGCTTAAAGCTACAGCTGGAGGAGGTGGAAAGGGAATGAGAATAGCCAAAAGTCCAAAAGATTTAGCAAGTGCTTGGGAATTAGCTAGAAAAGAATCAAAACTGGCTTTTGATAATGACGACATGTATCTAGAAAAATTTATTGAAGACCCTAGACATATTGAAATTCAAATTATCGGCGATTCTTATGGAAAAGCATGCCATTTATCAGAAAGAGACTGTTCTATTCAAAGACGTCATCAGAAACTAATTGAAGAAACACCTTCTCCTTTTATGACGAAACCTCTAAGAAAGTCTATGGGCGAAGCTGCTGTTAAAGCTGCTGAATCTATTAAATATGAAGGAGCTGGAACAATAGAATTTTTGGTTGATAAACATAAGAATTTTTACTTTATGGAAATGAATACCAGAATTCAAGTTGAACACCCAATTACTGAACAAGTCATTGATTATGATTTAATACGTGAGCAAATTTTAGTTGCTTCTGGTAAACCGATCTCAGGAAAGAACTATTTCCCAAAGCTCTGCTCTATAGAGTGTAGAATTAATGCTGAAGATCCTCACAATGACTTTATGCCAAACCCAGGTAAAATCTTAACACTTCATTTTCCCGGTGGCCATGGTGTTCGTATTGACACTCATGTTTATAGTGGATACTTAATACCACCATATTATGATTCTATGATTGCCAAATTAATCACTACAGCACAAACAAGAGAAGAAGCAATAAACAAGATGAAAAGAGCTTTAGATGAGTTTGTGATAGAAGGAGTAAAAACGACAATTCCATTCCATCAAAAGTTATTAGAAAATCAAGATTTCCTTACAGGCAACTATACTACAAAGTTTATGGAATCATTTGAGATGTAGCTTTAAATAAGCTCCATTTCAATTAATTTCTCTGCTATTTGAATAGTATTTGTTGCCGCCCCTTTTCTTAGGTTATCTGCAACAATCCATAGATTTAAACCACTAGCAATACTAAAATCTCTTCTTATTCTCCCAACAAAAACTTCATCTTTGTTTGCAGAATTAATAGGCATAGGGTATTTATTTTTTTCAGGATCATCTTCAACAATCAAGCCTGGTGCCTTTTTTAAAATTTCAAAAATGGAATCAATTTCAAATTCATTTTCAAACTCTATATTAACAGACTCACCATGACATATTTCAATAGGTACTCTTACTGCTGTAGAGGTTATTTGAATGCTATTATCATTTAAAATTTTCCTAGTTTCATTAATCAGTTTGTTTTCTTCTTTAGTATAGCCATCTTCTTCAAAAACATCACAGTGAGGTAAAAGGTTTTGGTCAATAGAATATGGATATACTTTTGAGCTATCTCGTCCTTTTCTTTCATTATTTAGCTGGTCTATAGCATTTTTTCCTGTACCAGAAACAGATTGATAGGTTGAAACTACAAGTCTTTTAATTTTATATTTTCTATGAAGTGGAGCTAATACTACTAGCATTTGCATTGTTGAACAGTTTGGATTTGCTATTATATAGTCACCCTTTGTTAAAACATTTGAATTTACTTCACTAACAACTAATTTTTTTGTTGAATCCATTCTCCAGGCGGAAGAATTATCAACAACTCTTGTACCAACCTCAGCAAACTTAGGAGCCCATTCTAAAGACGTTGAACCACCAGCAGAAAACAAAGCAATATCGGGTTTCATTTTAACAGCATCAGCTAAGGAAACAATACTATATTCTTGACCTTTATACGAAATTTTGTTTCCTACAGACTTTTCGGAGGCAACAGGAATGATTTCGGTTAGAGGAAATTTTCTTTTTTCTAGGAGATCAAGCAATACAGAACCTACAACTCCAGTTGCACCAACAACAGCTACTTTCATATTATTTGTCTTTTTTCATTTTTTTATTAAATACAGCTCGACTTAAAGGTTCATATTTATCCTTTTCGCCAATCACAACAATATCAGTTTTTTTGTTTTTTCTAAAACTGTAATTAGCAATATTTCCTGATTTTTTACAAACAGCGTGAACTTTTGTAACATATTCAGCAATTGCCATTAAATTTGGTATAGGTCCAAAAGGATTTCCAAGATAATCCATATCTAAGCCTGCAACGATGACCCTTATACCCTTATTAGCAAGCTGATTACAAACACTGACTATTTCATTATCAAAAAATTGAGCTTCGTCAATAGCTACAACAGCACAGCCTTCAATGTTATTTAGAATATCAGATGAATGTTTTACTTCAGTTGACTTTAGTTTACTTTCGTCATGTGATTCAATATAATTTTTACTTCTGGAGTCAAGTGTAGGCTTAAAGACTTTGAATTTTTGATTTGCAATTTTAACTCTTTTTATCCTTCGTATAAGCTCCTCGGTTTTACCTGAAAACATTGATCCACAGATTACCTCAATCCAGCCGAATTGTTCGTTATTATATGCAGGGTTTTCTAAAAACATTTTGTAATTTGATTTACAGTTAAGGCAAATTTATCAAAAAGTAATTCATTATAATAATAAACTAGAGTGTTTAAGAAAATAGAAAATAAAAGAAAAGAAATTGCGCTATTAATTAAAGCAATTATTGATTTAGCAATCAAAAAACTAAATTCTGGAGATGGTAATTAATCCTCAACTTTTTGTAGTACCAACTCCAATTGGCAATCTGGGAGATATCACTATAAGAGCAATTGAAACTTTAAAAAATTCAGATTTAATTTTAGCAGAGGACACTAGACATGCAAAAAAACTACTTATTGAATATAAAATTTCAACTAAAGTGAACAGTTATCATTTGAATAATGAACATAAAAAAGTCAACGATTATATTGAGTTAATGGTTTCAGGTAAGCAAATTTCTTTAATAACTGACGCTGGGACTCCCTGCATTTCAGATCCTGGATTTTTATTAATACGCGAGGCCATTAAAAATGATATAATAATCACATGTTTACCAGGGCCAACTGCTTTAATTCCCGCATTAGTTATGAGTGGACTGCCAAGTGAAAATTTTATATTTGAGGGGTTTTTACCACGTAAAAAAGGAAGAAAAACTAAGCTCTTAGATATTGCTGAAAATACTAGTACTACAATTATATATGAATCTCCATATAGGGTAGTCAAGACACTAACAGAGTTCTTAGAATATTTTGGTGAAGAGAGGCAGATTAGTTTGAGTCGAGAAATTTCAAAAATATATGAGGAGACTTTCAGGGGAACTGTAGTTGAGGCCATCAAATATTTTTCAAATAAGAAAATAAAAGGCGAGTTTGTAATATGTATTGATAAAAAGCAATAGATTATTAATGAAAAATTGGATTGAGAAACAACAACCCTCTAAAGACGATATTCAAAGTCTCAATGAAATATTAAAAATTCCAGAATTTATATGCTCCTTGTTACTTCAGAGAAATATAAATTCATTAGAAAAAGCAAAACAATTTTTTCGACCAAATCTTGATTTACTGCATGACCCATTCTTGATGAAAGACATGTTGAAGGTTGTCGAAATGATTGAAGCTTCAAAAACAAAAAAAATAATGATTTTGGGTGACTATGATGTTGATGGAACCACCTCTACAGCTATGCTTTTCAAATATTTTGACAATAAAGGGTTTAATGTTTCTTATTATATTCCTGATAGATATAAGGAGGGCTATGGGGTGTCTTTAGAATCTATAGAATATGCTGAAAAAAATAATTTTTCTTTAATTGTAACTGTAGATTGTGGAATTAAAGCTCTTAGTCAAGTTGATTTAGCTAGATCAAAAGGCATTGATATCATTATTTGTGATCATCATCTTCCAGGCGAAGAGTTGCCAAAAGCATACGGAATAGTTAATCCCAAACAGTTAAACTGCAAATATCCTTTTAAAGATTTATGTGGCTGTGGTATAGCTTTCAAATTAATAACCGCTCATAATTTAATTTCAAATGATCCTTGTAATATTTTTGAATTTATTGATTTTGTGGCACTTGCAACAATTTCTGATATGATGCCTTTAGTAAGGGAAAATAGGCTATTGGTGTTTTATGGTTTAAAGAGAATAAATGAAAATCCACGAATAGGCCTAAGAAACTTTTTAAAATCAATAAACAGTAAAATAGATGAATCTAAAGTTTCATTTAATATTGGGCCAAGAATAAATGCTGCTGGACGAATGAAAAACGGAAAGGTTATTGTTGATTTGTTAGTTCAAGAAGACAGAGAAAAAGCTAGTATTATGTCTAATGAAGTAGAACTTTTAAATCAAAACCGAAGAGCTACAGAAAAAGAAGTATTTAATCAAGCAATAAAGCAAGTAGATCATGCCAGCTTTACAAATATTGTCTATTCTGAAAACTGGAGTCAAGGAGTACTAGGAATTGTAGCATCTAGACTTATTGAGCAGTCATATAAACCAACAATTGTAATGACTGATTCAGATGAAGAGCTTTTAACGGGTTCGGTAAGATCAGTTTCAGGTTTTGATGTACATGAAGCTCTTTCAAAATGTGAGGATAATATTTTTCAATTTGGAGGACATAAATATGCTGCCGGATTAAAAGTAAAGAAGTCTAATTTTGAAAACTTTAAAGTTCAATTTGAAAATTCTGTTAGAAAATCTGTTGATGAAGAAATGTTCAGAAAAACTTTTTCTTATGATATTTTAATTGACTTTTCTGAAATTACATATGAAAACATTAAAATTATTTCAAGAATGGCTCCATTTGGTTCAGGAAATAATAAGCCTGTATTTAGAACTAACAATTGTTTTTTAGACTACAAATTAAAGTTCATTGGAAAGGAAGCACAAATAGTTAAATCAAAAATTAAGGATCAATCTGGCATGGAGTTGTCATTTATATGTTTTGATAAAA
>CABWZL010000011.1 GCA_902509805.1 uncultured Bacteroidota bacterium | reverse complement strand
TTTGAGATTGATGGAAATTCAATCTGCATAGATGGAACTGGATCAGAAAACAAGATATTATTAGAGGATATGGAAGCAGATTGTACTATTACAATGGCTGGTTCTTTAATGGAAGATCTTAAAAACGGCAAAGTAAATCCAATGATGGCTGTTATGAGTGGTAAACTCAAAATTAAAGGTGATCAAGGGTTAGCTATGAAGCTGCAAGCTTTTATGTAAATCAAAATTATCTTTCATTAAATATTCAAATAATTGAAACGTAATCTTGATATTCTTGTTATTTCCGATTTACATCTTGGCACATACGGGTCTGAAGCAGATGAAGTTTTAGCTTATCTAAAAACAGTTGAAGCAAAAAAAATTGTCATCAATGGAGACTTTGTAGATATTATGCTATTTAATAAAAAATTTTGGCCAAGCTCTCATATGAAAGTTGTAAAGTATATTCTTGACCTTATATCTCAGGGTAAAGAAATACATTATGTAGTTGGAAATCACGATGAATTATTAAGAAAATTTTTGAATTATAAGGTTAATAATTTCCAAATAGTTAACCAAGTTGTTTTAGAAACTGACGAGGGTAAAGTGTGGTTATTTCATGGTGATGTTTTTGATTTCTCTATTCAGACTGCTTGGATTACAAAGTTAGCTGGATTTTTATACGATTATATGATAATGTTTAATAGCTGGATTAATAAAAATATCATGACACCTCTTGGTCGTAAAAGATTAAATTTTTCAAAAGCTATTAAAGCTAATGTAAAAACAGCAGTTCAATATTTTAGTAATTTTGAAAGGACTGCGGCTGAAACTGCTCATAAAAATGGATATAAATATGTTGTACTTGGTCATATTCATACTCCAAAGATTGAATCCTTCGATGTTAATGGTGAAGAAATTATTTATATGAACTCTGGGGATTGGCTTGAAAGTTTATCTTCTTTAGAATATGCAGATAATAAATGGTCTATATATATGCATACTCGATCTGAAGATGAGTTTAAAAAAGAGGAAGGTGAACGAATCGAAATGACAAACAAAGAGCTTTATAAAGATTTAATAGCAGAGTTTAAAATCCTCCAGGATTAATGAAAATCCTATACGCTATTCAAACTACTGGGAATGGCCATTTAGCCAGAGCTCAAAACATAATTCCAAGACTTAAACAAGTAGCTGATTTAGACATAATAACTAGTGGTCCTAAGAATGATTTTTTACTTGAGGTGACACCTATCAAACATTACAATGGACTAACTTTTTTTTATACTGATACTGGAGCCGTAAACTGGCTAAAGACAATCTTTTTAAATAATTATCCCAGGTTTATTAAAGAAGTTATTTCATGTCCAATAAAAGAATACGATTTAATTATAAATGATTTTGAACCTGTTTCGGCATGGTCTTCACTGTTTAGAAGAGTAAAATGTTTTGAATTAACAAATCAATACTCAATGAGATTGAGTAATATTCCAAAACCAGACAATTATTCAAGACTTGTATTATATGCAATAAAATATATTATTCCCTCCACTCTGGGTTATGGATATCATTACAAGAAGTATACAGATAGAATTTTTTTTCCAATTATTAGAGATAAAATAAGAAGATTAGAAATTACAGAGAGTGATGAAATAATTATTTATTTACCTACTTATTCTCCAACTAAACTTATTGAGTTGATTAGAAAACTTCCTCAAAAGAAAAAATGGACTATTTTTTCTCCTGATGCTAAGTCAAAGGAAACAATCTCTGGAGTTAATGTTGAACCATTATCCGAAGAGTTGTTTTTGAAAAAGTTTGCCTCATGCTATGGAATTGTGTGCGCAGGGGGATTTGCAACTACCTCAGAGGCAATATTTCTCGGAAAACCTATGCTTGTAGTTCCTGTTGAAGCTCAAATAGAACAACAATTTAATGCTGCTGCATTGAAAAAAGAAGGTGTTAAAATTATTGATAGATTTTCACAAAAAAATTTAAATACCATTTCAAAATGGGTTGATTCCCCATCTGTTTTTAATATAGATTATAAAGACGAATCAAAAGAAATTGTAGATACATTAATTAAAGATTACTCAAATCTAAACTAGAACTTATATGGAAAATGATATTGAAAAACTAAAATTTCCTATTGGAAAATATAAAGCAATTCTTGAATTTAATTTTTCAAGAACTATCCAGGACATAAAGACTCTTGAGTCATTTGCAAATAATCTTAAAGATTCAGTAAAAGGTCTAGATAAAACAGACTTTAAAAAAACCTACAGAGATGGAGGAATGAATATTGCTCAAATTATTCATCATTATTGCGATACTCATACATATGCATTTCTAAGAACAAAACACACTTTATTGGAAGATAACCCAAGTGTAAAAATGTATGAAGTAAGTGAGTTTTTAACTACACCTGAATCAAATGTATTAGATGTAGAGGATAGCTTAAAAGTAATAGAAGGAATTCATGCAAAGTGGGTCAGTCTTCTAAAAACTCTTTCAGAAAATGACTTTAATAAAACTTACTATCACTCTGCCCGAGATAAAAATATTATTCTTCACGAACATGTTGGCATGTATGCTTGGCATACTAAACATCATTTAGTACATATTGGAATGGCTAAAGAAAGTATTAAAGAAAAGGGTAAGAGATCTAAACAATAAAAAATTATATTTTGAACACATTTGAAATTAAATACCAAGGAAATTTAAGAACCAGTGCTACTCATTTAGATTCTGGATCAAAAATAAGTACGGATGCTCCAAAAGACAATCATGGGCTTGGAGAAACTTTTTCACCAACAGATATGGTATGTTCTGCTTTAGCTAGCTGTATTTTAACTATTATGGCAATTGCTGTTGAGAAAGATGGTATTAATATTAAAGGTACTAATGCAATTGTTAAAAAAACAATGGGAATTAACCCTAGAAGAATTACTAAAATTGATATTGATTTAACTTTTCCAAAAGAATACGATTCTAAGACTAAAACTATTTTAGAAAGAGCCGCTCATAATTGTCCTGTACATCATACGCTATCAGAATCTGTAGAAAAAAATATTTCTTTTACCTACCTAAACTAAATCAACAAAAAGAAAAAACCTGCAACTTTCGTCACAGGTTTTTAATGTAATAATGCTGTTTCTTTTTTTGGTCTTATAAACTAAACAAAATCAACAAATAAAAAGCTTAAGTATTATTACTTTTCATATTATTTAGCCCACCACAGTTTTAAAAATCATATTTAATATCCTGGGTTTTGTTCCAAATTAGGATTGATGTCTAACTCTGCTTGTGGAATTGGCATCAATAATTTATCTGCTGTAGCCTGATAACCCAAGGACACACCTGTATCATCTGTAAGTCCATTTAAATACTGAGCCATAGCTGTATTATCGTTAAAGTAACGTTTTAAGTCATAATAGCGATTAAATTCAGCCACTAACTCTAGTCTTCTTTCTTTTAGAATAGCAAGTTTAACTTCATCTTGTGATGTAGCCGTAGTTGGTGCTAAATCAACTCTTGCACGAACTTGATTAAGTAGCGTTATTGCTTCTGCTGTTTGCCCAATAGCGTTAAGTGCCTCAGCTCTTAATAAGATAATATCCGCTAAGCGAAGTAGCATTACGTTCCAAGCTCCAAAAATCTCGCCAGATCTACCCATTTTATACATAAAACTAACAGGTGAGTCAGCGCCATAACCATAATTTGGTTGAGTTATTTTTGAACGATCGTTAACAGTAACAACCGTTGACCATTTCCTCTCACTATCTCCCATTTCATCAAAAGCAGAAATCAGATCTGTAGTGATTGTATTAAATCTATGGTATGCAACTTCCCAACTAGACCCTGGTTTACTTCCTTCATATTGTGAAAAGTCTCCAGGCGGTAACATCTGTAGTGGGTGATAAGAAGCAACGTTTCCATCTGGAACGTGTTCCATTTCTAATATTGATTCACGTGAATAATCATGCTCACCATCAAATAAATGATCAAATGTTGGCAACAATTCATAGACTCCGCTATTTATAACCTTACTTGCATATTCCGCGCTTTTAGCATAGTCTCTGGTTTCTGCATATACTTTAGCCAACATCGCTTGAGCTGCTCCTTTTGTACCTCTAGTTCTAGTTAAAAAATTAGATGAGTGCTCAGTAGGTAATAATCTTTCAGCTTCTAATAAATCTTCTTCAATTTGAGCATAAGTTTCATCTTCAGTTGATCTTGATTTGAATAATTCAGCATCATCTGTAGATAATTGCAGCGGTACTCCTCCAAAAATTCTAACTAGTTGAAAATAATTAAACGCTCTAATAAAGTAAGCTTGACCCAATACTGAGTTTTTATCTGAATCAGAGAAATTAGGATCTTCAATTCCAGGTACGTTATCAAGAACAGAATTTGCACCTGCAATATATCTGTATGGTTGAGCCCATGCATATCCTAATGGCTCATATGCTGATGCATTAGGAGTATGTAATTCATGAGTAATGAAATCTGCCACAAAACCACCATGGGTATTATCTGCTCTCATATCACTAAAAACAGTATGTTGCCATTTGTAATAGTGTTGACTCATATTGGCTGGTTCTCCATATACAGCGCCTATTGCAGCCTCTGCATCCGACTGAGTTTGATATGAACCTTCAGCAGACAACTCATTTAGAGGAACTTTCTCTAGAAATTCAGGGCTACATGAAGAGATCACTAGCATTAGTGCTGTGACTAATACCATGTTTATGTTTTGAATGTTATACATTTTATTGTTTTTTTTAGAAATTATTGATTGATTTTTCATTTGTATATTATTAAAATTCAACATTAAGACCCAACGTTAATGTTTTTGCTTGGGGATATGAACCGTAGTCTACACCTTGAGTAAGGGCAACTGAATCTACACCGCCTAAGCTTCTGTTTACTTCAGGAGAATAACCTGAATAATCCGTAAAAGTGAACCAGTTCTTAAGATTTGCATAAATGCTTAATCCCGAAACTTTCAACTTCTCCGTAATATTATTTTCAAAGTTGTATGATAAACTAATGTCTCTTACTCTAAGAAAAGACCCATCTTCTACCCAACGACTGTTTATCCCTCCGTTATTATTAGAATCCACTACGGTCACTCTTGGAATATCTGATATATCTCCTGGATTTCTCCAACGATTTACAATATCAGCAGATTGATTTTCTGGAAATCTCATAGACTCAAGATTTTGCTTACCATTATTGTAAATATCATTCCCATAAACACCATCAATTACAATGTTCAAATCAAAATTTTTGTAACTAATCTTGTTAGTAAATCCATAGGTAAAGTCAGGCATAGGATTCCCAATAACTTGCTTGTCTTCAGCTGTTATTACACCGTCACCATCATTATCTGTAAATATCAAATCACCCGTTTGAGGATCAACTCCTTCACTATTCCATCCCCAAAAACTAGCTAATGGAAGATCATTCTTTGTGATTTGCATATTTCCACCTCCGTTTTGTAAAAATGTAGAAAATATTTTAGTAGTTTCTGGAATACCCTTAACAATATTTTCATTCCAAGATATATTGAACATTGTATTCCAACTGAAATCCCCTTTACTAATCAAGGCAGCGTTTAGAGCAAGTTCAAATCCTTTATTTTCAATATACCCATCTAGATTAACTATTTGTGTAGCAAAACCGGTTGTTTGAGGTAGGGTTTGAGGAAAAATTAAATTTTCTGTTCTCTTATTGTAGTAATCAGCTGAAATATAAACGCGATCATTTAAAATTGAGAAATCTAATCCAACATTAAATTGATTTGAAGTTTCCCAACCAAGTTCACTGTTTCCTGATTGAGGACTAGGAATTCTTCCTGGAGCTAACGATGTAGGACCTGAAGGATATTCATTTACAGATACAATATTTGCATATGCATTAAGACCGGATGGTAAATTTCCTGTTTCACCATAACCAGCTCTAAGTTTTAGATTTGTAATAGATTCAACATCATCCATGAAACTTTCATTTGATAAATTCCACCCAGCTGAAAATGTTTTGAACGTTCCCCATCGATTAGCAGATGCAATTCTTGAAGACCCATCTGTTCTAACAGAAGCAGTTAACAAGTATTTGTCATCATAACTATAATTTGCTCTCGCAAAGTATGACTCAAGAGACCAAGAACCTGCATCAGTTAAATTTGATGAGCTTACAGTTGCAGTATTAAGAGTTCTTACGCTTTCTGATGCAAAATTTTGTTTGGTTTGCATACTAAAAATTCGATCTTCCTCAGAAACACTGTTTCCAACAATAACACCTAATTTATGTTTACCAAAAGACTCTTTATAAGTTAAGGTGTTGTCGAATATATATCTTAAAACTTCTCCTGTGTTAAATTGCCCCTCACCAAGAACAGCTAATGCTGGACGTGTAACCGTTGGGTCTTTAAATGCCGTGTAACGATTATTTGAGATATTTATTCCAAATTGAGTTTTAAATGTCAAATTATATGGAAGCTTCACAGAAAAGTTAGCATCAGCAACAATGTTATTTATTACATCTAAATTATCATTACCGTAAATGTAACTAAGTGGATTTTCAAGTCCCATTCCAGCTAAGGCTGATAATGTGTAATATCCTTCGTCATCAATAATTGGTTGAAATGAAGGAGTTACTAATGCAGATGATATAGCACCTCCATATTTTCCTCCCATATCGTCTGGAACTTTTTTGACATTAGATCGAGTCCAATTAAAATGTGATCCAAAACTTAGCCACTCATTGATCTGCTGATCTAAATTCATAGAAAGTGAGTATCTTTTATTTTCTGAGCTTACTACAATTCCATCTTGACTTAAATATCCTAAGCCAACGTAAAAAGATCCATTTTCACTACCTCCAGAAATAGATGCATTAACCCCAGTCATTGGAGCATCACGATAAATTAAATCTTGCCAATCATTATTGTTAAGTTGTAAAACGTTACCTGGTATTTGATTACCGTTTAGTTCTTGAATGTAATCAGCTAAATCATTTTGATTTAAAAGTGGAATCTTGCTGATTAAGCTTGACGATCCAGTATAAGAATTCAAGCTTACTTTAAACTCACCACTTCTTCCTTTTTTTGTAGTTATCAACACTACACCATTACTTGCTCCTGCAGCACCATATATACCTGCAGCAGATGCATCTTTCAGTACTGTAATGTCTTCAATGTTATTAGGGTCGATGGCAGCAGTTGAATAAGAGACAACTCCATCAATTACATATAATGGCTGAGTATTTCCAGATAGTGAAGATATACCACGCACAAAAATCTGAGGGGATGCTCCAGGTCTTCCATTATTTTGTACTACTCGAACTCCTGCTGACCTAGATTGTAATAATTGACCAACATCAGTATTTGATTTTTCAGCTGTTCCATCTAAATCTAAAACAGAAATTGCAGAAGTAATATCCCTTTTATTTTGTGAACCATAACCAGTTAACACAACCTCGTCTAGACCTGCTATATCAAGAACTAATACAACATTTAAATCTGCATCTGAAATTGCATCTACCCTTTGAGTAGTAAATCCAATAAACGAAACTTCAAGTGTTGCATTTTCGTTTTCAAGATCTAATTTGAAATTTCCGTCAAAATCTGTGGTAGTACCATTAGTAGTTCCAACTTCAATAACAGAAGCTCCAGGGAGTGGATTACCATTACTGTCAGTAACATTTCCGCTTATCGTAGTTTGGACAATCTCTTCAACGGCCTCTTTAGAATCTGTTGGAGGACCATTTGATTTTGGAGTAGCTTTTGAAAGTAAAACAACATTTTCATTTAAGTTATACGATAACTTATCTTCAAAAATTAATTTGATTACTGTATTAAGTTCCGCATTTTCAACTGAAAGACTTATTTCTTTTTGGAAATCATAGATATCGCTACCAAAAATAAACCTGAGATCAGTTTGTGATTCAATTTTATCCAATACGTCAATAATTGCTTGATCTTCTACTTCTATACTTATTTCGACCTGCGAATAAACATTATTGTTCGCAACGGTTGAAAATATCATTGTAATGGAAAGAAATAGTGAGATTTTCATAATTGTTAAAATATTGATACTTTTTTTAGCTCTTTTGTCGAGCATATTATCTTTAAAATTCATAATTTTAATATTCATTGATTAGTGATTTTATTGCTTGCTTAGTAATTATATATTGCTTTTTAATTGAGCGGGTTTTTGTCTCACCAAAGGCCCGTTTTTTAATTTATTATTATCTTATTATTTATTATTTTATAATTTAAATTGTATATCTCTTCGAGGTAATCCAAAACATTTTCTATTGATTCTGTTTCAGTTAAAATCGTAGCATTGATATATTCGTTATTTAATTTGTCATTATTATTAATAATAACGACATCATAAATTCTTTCAAGTTTTGTAATCATGTTATTGATGTTTTCATCACGAAATATGATTCTTCCATCAATCCAGGAGGTATATAGCATTGTATTAACTTCTTTTATTTCAACACCTTCTCCAGCGTAATTTACCTTAGCTTTATCACCAGGCCTTAAAACAAATGTTTCGCTATTACTAATAGTGTTTTTTACGCCTAAGCTACCTTCAGTAAGTATAACTTCAGAAAAATTATCTTCTTGATAATCTTTAAAGTTAAATTTCGTACCGTAAACTTCAACAAATGAACCTGTTGATGTAACCTTAAATGTATTTAAGCTATCGCTTGAAACATCAAAAAAGGCTTCCCCTGATAAAAATACTTCTCGATCAATTCCGTCGATAAAACTGACTGGATATGTAAATGAAGATCCAGAGTTCAAATAAACCAAAGTTCCGTCAGAGAGATTTAATTTAAAACGTTTTCCGTAAGGAACATCAATTGTATTTTTTACAAATGATTCAAGATTCTCATCTTTATTGTATACTAAAGTATTAGACTTTGTCTCAACTATCCCGTCAAGTTTTTTTAACTGTATTTCGTCAGCATCTAAAATAACTTTTTGACCTGATGAGGTCGTTAAAATTATATTTTTAGAATCAGCATTTATTTTGTCAAAATCAGCTAAGTATGATAGTCCAAATACACAAATAAACATTGCCGCTACCAATAGAAACTGCTTGTAGGATTTAATTTTAGTTGTGCGTTTTTCTTTTTTTATTCTTGTCTCTAATTCGTTAATTAAAGATGACTTGTCAAATTTGTTCAAGGTCATAGTTGCAAAGTGATTAATGTTGACATAATCTTTAAATATAGCATAGTTTTCTTCGATTAAAATAAAATCTAAAAGTTCTTCTAATTCAATAGATGAACAATCATCATTAAAAAATTTAAGAATTATATTTTCGATATAGTTATCCATTATTACCCCTATAACGATTCTAAAAACAACAACCCTTGCCTTATCTTAATAATAAGTGAGCATTTTTTGAATTATTAGTAATAAAAAATATGATTAATTAAAAATTTTATATATTTCTATAATAAATGTTAAGATATTGACACTCAGTAATAAAAAGTTAATCAAAGGACTAAAAAAAAATGATCCATCAGCATGGCGCCAAGCTGTTGAGAAGTTCAGTGACAGTCTGTATGCATTTGCATTGAGTAAATGTTCGGATCATGAAACAGCATCAGAAATAGTTCAACAAGTTTTTGTCAAAACATTTGAGAATAAGGATAAATTAAACCCTAACTATTCATTAAGATCATTTTTGTACAAATCAACTTACAATAAGTTTATTGATTTATACCGAAAAAAGAAATCAATGTCTGCATTGCATGAACAATACTACTTTCTTTTAGAGCAATTGACATCTGATAATGAAAATGATTTGTCAGATAAATTAAAAATGATGAATCTTAAAATCGAAAGCTTGCCTAGCAGAACCAAAGAAATATTTTGTTTAAGTAAACAAAGTGGATTGTCTAATGTTGAAATCTCTGAAATACTTGATATTTCTCTAAAAACCGTTGAAGGCCACATAACTAAGGCATTTAAATTACTTCGAAATGACCTTGTTAGTTCAAAAAACTAATCTTACCTATCTTAAACTATTTTTTTAAAGAAGCTAAAATTATTTCCTCCATAACTTTGTAACCCTCCAAATTTGGATGACTTAAATCATTTGCTGAGGTATACTCAGGCACTTTTAATCCGCCATCAGCATCTACCATTGCAGAATGGAAGTCAACATATGTTAACCCATTTTCTTCGCAGTAACTTTTTAAAATTGAATTTAGTTTAACAATTTTGGTTGCTGGTTCTAGGCCAGGGGACCAAAGGAAATCAATTGCTGGTAGTGTTGAACATATGTAAACAGCAATGTTGTTAGACATGGCAATCTCAGCCATTGAGAATATATTTTCAGCCGTATTTTCTATACTTATTAACCCTGTATTCCCTGCGATATCATTTGTTCCAGCAAAAATTACTACAGCCTTTGGATTCAAACTAACAACATCAGATCTAAATCGAACAAGCATTTGTGGTGACGTTTGACCTCCAATGCCTCTATTGACAAATGGATTCTCGGTAAAAAAACTTACATCATAATCACTCCAGTCCATTGTAATTGAATTACCCATAAACACCACCCGATTCGGGTCAGAAATTTTTTTTAATTTTTCATTACTCTCCTTATAAAAATTAACGTTTGCCCAATCCATTAGAGTTCCACCTCCAGCAATTGCTATTTCAGGAGCTGTCATTAGGTCATCATATTTACTAGCTTGAATCAACTCTTGAGCATTCATGGGCATTGTAACTAGTATAAATACAGAAGTTATAATTATTTTATTTATTATCATTTTTTTGATTTTGAATGAATCCATTTTAAGAAATTTGGTTCGGCGAATGCATTATTCCAACTTCCATGACCAACATTTTCATATAAAGTCATTTTGGGGCTACCTCCTGATTCTATAATGGCCTTTGCCATTTTAAAAGAATGCTTTGGTTCAACCACTGTATCATCAGAACCATGAAAAATCCATACTGAAACTTTATTTGCATATAGTTTTGCAAATTCTGGAATTCCATTTCCACAGATAGGAGTAGCAGCAGCAAACATGTTCGGTCTTCTATACAATATTTCAAAAGTTCCCATACCACCCATAGACAGTCCACTCAAATAAACTTTTTGTTTGTTAACTTGTTTTTTTTCAATAAACCCATCCATTAGCTCCATAACGAGCCTTAGACTTTTATTTGGGCTAGTTATTTTATTTTCAAAATTTTTGTTCCAATCATCTGATGATAAACTTGGCCACCGGTCATTGTTTGGACATTGAGGTATGATTACCCAAGATTTATAATTTTCTCTATTTTCTTTTTTTAGAAAAAGTTGATCTACATAAGTTAATTGAGATGTATTATCAGAACCTCTTTCTCCGGCACCATGTAAAAATAAATGGACAGGATATTGCTGATTTGGATCGTAATCTAAAGGTTTAAGAATTCTATAATTAAGCGTATCGCTTTCGCTTACAAAAATCTCATTCTCGAATAAATTAAGGTCTTGGGCATTTAAACTAATTCCAATTAAGATAAAAATTATAAGAGCTAAACGTTTCATTAATTATTTTTTCAAAGATTAAACATTTAAACTAAATGGTTTATAATAATACTTTATAAAAGTATAAAACCCTTGGTTTTTTAAAATAAATCACAAAACTTTTCTCGAGGAGTTGCTAGATGAGACAATTGAAAAGATAACCAAATTTCATTGACAAAAATAAAAAAGCCCCCTAAAAGGAGGCTTTTCTGTACTCGAGGCGGGACTTGAACCCGCACGAACATTACTGCTCATTGGATTTTAAGTCCAACGTGTCTACCAATTCCACCACTCGAGCAATTCGAGCGAAAGACGGGATTTGAACCCGCGACCTCCACCTTGGCAAGGTGATGCTCTACCAACTGAGCTACTTTCGCAGAACAGCAAATTTAAAATAATTTAGCTATTTATATATAGATAAATCTAAATTTAATGAGTCAAAATATTTAAATCTATTAAGACACACAGATAAGATAGTGTCTCTTAAAGAATTAGAGATTCTATCCGGGTAATATTTTACTGCAATATATGCTTGAAATGTCTCTGCTACGTCTTCAGAATTTGGATTATCCTTTGCATATGTAGAAAGATAATTTCCATCTAAATTAACAGCATCAGTCCATCCTTGCTGTCCATATACATATGGATCTATAGAAAGATGAGCTGATTCATGAATAAGTAACTCTTCCGTTTTATCTCCATCAGGCCTTGTTTCAACTATATTAGTTAACCAATCAGTATGAAATGTAATATTAGCATAATTAAGATCATCTGTTCTCTGGGCTGAAGCAACTTCTTCTCCCTTAAGAAACTCAAAAGATTTTATATTTTTTCTCAAATCCTTCCCAAGTTGACCAATTAAAGGAGCATATTTTTGCTCAATATTTTCAGCCTCCTCTAATGTGAAATCTGTATAAATTTCAAAATCAATAGATAGATCATCACCAAAATTAACTTTATAAACATGAGCAGGATAATTTATAAAATCAGGAATAGATTTGTCATAAAACAATCTTGTTTCTATTCCTTGATATGAAGATGTAGAATAAATAGTATAATCAGATGATGTAATTAAATCTGGAAGATCCCACATTGTTCCACCAAATGGAGGTTCAAGTATTTCAATTTTATTAAAAAGATAAAGTCCATCTTCAGCACTTTGAGACTGAATTGCATAAAGTTGATCTTGAAGATCAGTAATTTGATTATTTAAATTATTATTATCACTGTCAAGTATTTCATTTGACTCCGTAAGAACCTGTATTTGATCAATATATTCCTGAATTTGAATCTGAAAATTATTCAATTGAAAGTTAAGCTCAGCTATTTGACTAGATTGAGTATTATTTTGAGTTGTTAGTTGATTTATCTCTATAGAATAATCATTAATCTGAGAATTAAGTTGGGCTATATCATTTTGGAGATTAACTATTGTCTCATTTAATTGATTTATCTCATCTTCTTTAGAGCATGAATTAACTATAAAAAAAAATAAAAGAAATAGAACTTTATAGTTTTTCATACTGAATAAATATTTCACCTGGATTATGAGACGGGATATAATAAGAAAACCCATGCTTTTTACATATTTGATCAATAATTTTTTTTTGCATAACAGGAGAATTTCCAGTTATGACATGTAAACTAACACTACCCTTTACAGAATTTAATAGCATATATTCTTCAATTAACTCGAGACCCTCTGGATGAGTTTTGCCATGTAAATCAATCTTCATTTTTTATTTCTTTTTTTATTTGATTTAGTTTTATCAGCGCCTCAACTGGACTCAAATTATCAATGTCTAAATTTTCAATAATCTTTCTTATTTCTTGCATTTTTGGATCTTCTACATCAAAAAAACTAAGCTGAAAACTATCATCTTTATTATCACCTTTTAATTTATTTGGTGATGTCCTCTCCATTAATTTTAATTTATTTTTTGCAGAATCAAGGACTAATTTTGGCATTCCTGCCATCTTAGCTACATGAATACCAAAACTATGATTACTTCCTCCTTTAACAAGTTTTCTTAAAAATACTACGTCATCTTTTGTCTCCTTTACACTTACATTAAAGTTTTTTATTCCTTTAAAGATAGATTCCATTTCATTAAGGTCATGATAATGAGTCGCAAAAAGAACATGGGGATTGTTTTTGTTTTCATGTAAGAATTCTGCAATAGCCCAAGCTATTGAGATTCCATCATAAGTACTTGTACCTCTTCCAATTTCATCCAGAAGTATTAAACTATGATCAGTAAGATTATTAAGAATTGATGCAGTCTCATTCATCTCTACCATAAATGTTGATTCACCCATAGAAATGTTATCACTAGCTCCTACTCTAGTAAAAATCCTATCTACTATAGAAAATTGCATTTTTTTAGCAGGCACAAAACTTCCAATTTGAGCTAAAATTGTAATTAATGCTGTTTGTCTAAGAATTGCTGACTTACCCGACATGTTAGGTCCAGTTATCATAATAATTTGCTGATCCTTGTCTAAAAGAATGTCATTTGGAATGTAACGATCACCATGTGGAAGATTAGCCTCAATAACTGGGTGTCTTCCTTGAATTATCTCTATCTTTTTTTCATCTATTATCTCAGGACATATATACTTATACTTAATAGCTCTTTTTGAAAAAGAATTCAAAATATCTATTACTGAAACTCTCTCCGAAATCAATTTCAAAGTTGTAAGACTATCCTGAAGATTATCTATAAGTTTCAGAAAAAGTTTAAGTTCTAGATCCTTAATTTTTTCATCTGCATTAACTATTTTCTCTTCGTACTCTTTCAATTCCTGCGTGATATATCTTTCTGCATTTACAAGAGTCTGTTTCCTTATCCATTCATCAGGCACTTTATCTTTATGTGTATTTCTTACTTCAATATAGTATCCAAATACATTATTAAAAGATATTTTTAAAGAGGGTATTTTAGTTTTTTCACTTTCCCTTTCTAAAATTTGATTTAAAAATTCTTTTCCTGAGGATCTTATATCTCTTAATTCATCAAGTTCACTTGAATATTTATCATTAATAAAGTCGCCTTTTAATATCGATACCGGTGAATCTTCCTTTAAAGTTTTGGTAATCAAGCTAACTATTGAACCTGAAACAGGTATACTCTTTCCATAACTCTTTAAGTTTCCTGAAATCTGCGATAGGGATTGTTTAATTTCATGAACATTTTCTAGAGAAATTTTAAGATATATTAACTCTCTTGGTGATATTTTATAAGTAGCAATTTTAGACATTAACCTCTCTATATCTGAAATGTTATTTAGGTTAATATCTAGTTTATCGCTTATATCATTATCTTCAATTATTGAGGAGACTATTTCCTGTCTCTTCTTTATATCTTTTTTTTCAACTAAAGGAAATGCTATCCAATTTTTTAACCTCCTTGACCCCATACTAGTGATTGTATCATCTATTGTTTCTGAAAGATTAAATCCGTTTGATGAATTTGAATTAAATAATTCAAGATTTTTCATTGTGAACTTATCCATCCATACATAGGAGTCAGGAAAAATTCTTTGAAGGTTTGAAATATGACTTAAATTATTGTGTTCTGTATCATCTAAATAATGAATTATTGACCCGGCAGCAGTTATCCCAAGTTGAATGTCCTCAACACCAAATCCTTTTAAACTTTTTGTATTAAAGTGATCTAATAATTTATTTTTAGAATAAGCACTATCAAATACCCAATCATCAAGAGGATAAATATTATATGAACTACCTATTAATTCATTAAACTTATTCTTTGAAGGTTTAGAAACTAAAATTTCATTTGGAGAAAAGTTTGAAATAAGCTGATCAATTAATTTAAAGTCTCCCTGAGAAATATAAAAATCTCCTGTGGAAACATCTAAAAAAGAAATTCCACATTCATTTTTTTCAAAATATATAGATGCTAAATAGTTATTTTTTTTCTGATCTAAAACTCCATCATTTATTACAATTCCAGGAGTAACAATTTCTGTAACGCCTCTTTTAACAATTTTCTTAGTTAATTTAGGATCTTCAAGTTGATCGCAAATTGCAACCCTATGACCTGCCTTTACCAATTTGGGCAAATAATTCTCGATTGAATGGTGAGGGAAGCCTGCTAATTCAGTTTCACTCGCTGACCCTGCCCCTCTCTTAGTTAAAACAATACCTAAAACTTTAGAAGCCAAGACTGCATCCTGACCAAAAGTTTCATAAAAATCGCCCACTCTAAATAAAAGTACAGTATTAGGATATTTAAATTTAATATCATTATACTGCTTCATTAAAGGGGTGGTTTTAATAGCTTTAGTCACTGATTTGTATTTGTGCTAATTTAAATATTTTTATTTTTACTCTAATGCGAAAATTAAAAAATACTGAACTTAACAGAAAGTCAATTGATGATTTTAAAAAATCAAAAAAAACATCTGCAATAGTAGTTCTTGATAACATCAGAAGTATTCATAATGTTGGGTCAATATTTAGAACATCTGATTCATTTTTAATAGAAAAAATAATCATTTCAGGGTATACTGCAACTCCTGAAAATGAAAGAATGAAAAAAACTGCTTTAGGGTCATCGGATTCTGTTGACTGGGAGTATTCAGATGATATTATTGAAACTATTAAAAAATTAAAGAAAAAGGATGTTAAGATAATTTCAATCGAACAGGCTGATGAATCTCTAAAAATTGAAAAATTTAATCCAGTAAAAGGGACTAAATATGCTTTTATATTTGGAAACGAAGTAGATGGTGTTTCAGATGATATAATAAATGTTTCAGATGAAGTTATTGAAATACCTCAGGTTGGAACAAAACACTCTTTAAATGTTTCAGTAGCAGCAGGAATTGTACTTTGGGATTTTTTCTATAAAACTGAATTATAACTAATCAATTTTTTTTGGCTGGTCGTAATCATCACACTCAATCTCTAATTGCCTAATCGATTTATTTAAAATAGGATGAATAAAATCTGGTGCCAAATCTAGCATAGGAGTTAAAACAAATTTTCTTAGATGAAGTCTAGGATGGGGAATAATTAGATTTTTACTATTTACTATAATATCCTCAACAAATAGGATATCTATATCTATATATCTATCGCTATATTGGTCTGCTGATTTGAATCTACCCATATCTTTTTCAATTTTTAAAATTCTATTTAAAATTTGTTCCACTGAAAGACTAGAATCAACTAATAAACAGGTATTGTAAAAATTGCTTGACTTGAAACCCCATGACTTTGTTTCATAAATGCATGATTTTAGCTCAACCTTTCCAATCGAAATATCAATCTTAGCAATAGCTTCATTAATTAGTTCAGAACGATTACCTTTGTTAGACCCTATTGAAAAAAATACTTTACTCATAAGTTTTATAAATGAACGCCAAAAAAATATCTTTAGCTAACAATATTTATTTAATCCTAGCTGGTTTATTTATTACATCTCTTGTAGCATCAAATTTAATATTTACTAAAATATTTTATTGGTATCCATTTGATATAAATTTAATGGGAGTTAAACTTTTTGAATTATCAGTAGGGATATTACCCTATCCTTTAACTTTTTTAATCACTGATTTAATATCTGAAATATATGGTCGAAAAAAAGCTGACCAAGTAGTAATTGCTGGAATATTTGCTTCAATTTTTTCAATTGGATTGATATTTATTTCTAGTCAAGTTCCTGCTATTGAAGGATCTCCAATTGATGATACTACTTTTAATAGTGTGTTTCTAAATGCACCTTTAGCTGTACTAGCATCAATGTTAACTTACTTGTTTGCTCAATTTATTGACATTAGAATTTATCATTTTTGGAAAAAATTAACAAAAGGTAAACACCTTTGGTTGAGAAATAATTTTTCAACTTTTACCTCTCAGTTTGTAGATACTTTTACAATTGTATCACTTCTTATTGTCTTTGGAATACTCCCTCAAGATAAATTTTTAGTATTAATTATATCAGGCTTTTTATTCAAAGTAATAGTTGCGATTTTAGATACACCTTTGTTGTATCTATTTGTTTGGATGTTCAGAAAGAAATTCAATCTAGAGGTAGGTGAAGAACTAAAACTAAATTAAGTTGGAAAAGAAAAGAATTAATAAATATTTAAGTGAAGTTGGATTTTGCTCAAGGAGAAAAGCAGATGACTATATATCAGCTGGCAGAGTATACATTAACGGTGTAAAATCAGTTCTTGGATCCAAGGTTAATATTGATGATGAAATTTCTGTAGATGGTGAAATAATCCAATATAAAGATAAAAAGAAAGTCTATATAGCATTTAATAAACCTATTGGAATTGAATGTACTGGAAGTGAGAAAGTGAAAGATAATATTATTGATTTTATAAATCACAAGGAAAGACTTTTTACAATTGGGAGAATAGATAAACAAAGTGAGGGTCTTATTTTATTAACTAACAATGGAGATATCGTTAACAATGTTCTTCGTGCAGAACATAAAAAAGAAAAGGAATATATTGTTACAGTAAATAAAAAAATTTCAATAGAGTTTGTTGAAAAAATGAGACGGGGAGTAAGAATTATGGGTAGATTGACTAGAAAATGTCATGTAAAAAAAATTCATGAAAATAGTTTCAAAATTGTCTTGACTCAAGGATTGAATAGACAAATCAGAAGAATGTGTGAAGTACTTGGCTACAGGGTTACAAAGTTAAAAAGGATAAGAATAATGGATATTCATTTAGATACTAAAATTGGCGAGTATAGAAATTTAAATGATGATGAAGTGAAACAGTTATTTAATCAGAAATAGTTATGTCCACAACATAACCTTCATTAGATCTTACATTAAAGACACTAGAGTCATCAAAAATTAAATATTGTCCTTTTATTCCAATTAATTTTCCTTCAATATTATCTGATTTTTTTAGACTATTAGATTTTACACTATCTATCAATTTATCTATTTGATAATTAAACTTTAAAACGTCACTGTCAAGTTTAAAATACTTTTCAAAATCAGAGCCCAAAGAATCGAGAGCGATTTTTTTTTCATCTTTAATATTTGACTCATCAATATTACTAGTCAACATTTTTCGCCAATTTGTTTTATCAGAAAATTTATCTTTTAATTTTACTTCAGCAATTCCTGCTAGATATCTGTTGGGTACTTCAATTAACTCAACTGCTTCAATTGCTCCTTGATCAATCCACCTTGTAGCCATATTATTTGATCTTGTTACACCAACTTTTATTCCACTTGTTTTAGATAGATATACAATATGGTTTTGTAGTTGAACTTTCTTTTCATAGGAAATATCTCGATCTTCAATGTCTAAATGAGCTTTGCTCAATTCAGGCTTCATAACCCAATCTCCTGACATTGGTGATTCAAAAAAACATTTTTTACAAAATCCATTTGCAAAAATTTGTATATTTTCAAGGCATGATAAACAACAATATCCTGTTTTATGAATTTTTAAATTTTTTCCAATTATCTGATTAAGAAATAGTATATCATTATCAAAGTCTAGAATATATCTTACAGGATTATCATGTATAGATATCATTTTTTTTAATACTCCTGAGAACATAATTTAATGTTTACTATTTTTATGGTAAAGATATACATTACATGCCAATTCCAATTTTTAATTCTGTTGCATCTTTCTTTTTAAAAAGGAGAATAAGTCAGATAGAACTTTTTAAAGATTACCCTATAGATGTTCAGCAAGAAGTTCTGAGAACGCTTGTAGTATTTTCTATAGATACTGAAATTGGTAAAAAATTTGATTTCAAAACTATCAAACATTATAATGATTTTAAAGAAAGAGTGCCGATAGTTGCATATGAAGATATTTATGATGACATCGAAAGAAATCGTAAAGGAGAACAAAATATTTTTTGGCGAACACCAATAAAATGGTTTGCAAAATCTAGCGGTACAACTAATGCAAAAAGTAAATTTATTCCTATAAGTTTTGAATCACTTGATGACTGTCATTATAAAGCTGGCAAAGACATGCTGTCTCTTTATTTTAATAATAATATAAATTCAGAATTACTTGTTGGTAAATGTTTAAGATTAGGTGGGTCTAAAGATATTTATGAAAATAATAATAGCTACTATGGTGATTTATCAGCAATCATGATTGATAATTTACCTTTTTGGGCAGAATTAAGTAGCACTCCTAGTTCTAAAGTTTCATTAATATCTGAATGGGAAAAAAAAGTTCAAGCAATTATTAAGGAATCAATTAACCAAAATGTAACAAGTTTTGCTGGAGTTCCTTCGTGGATGTTATCATTATTACAACAAGTAATTCAACAAACAGGAAAAGATAACATTCTAGAAATTTGGAAAAATTCTGAAGTTTATTTTCATGGTGGTGTGAATTTTGATCCTTACAGGAGCTTGTATAAAAATTTATTTCCATCAAAAGATTTCAAATACTTTGAGATATTTAATGCATCAGAAGGTTTTTTTGCAATCCAAGACCAAAATAATTCATCAGAATTATTATTGATGCTTGACTATGGTATCTTCTATGAATTTATACCAACGAGTAAATCAGAACAAAATATAATTTCATTAGCAGATGTTAAGCTTAACGTAAATTATGCGATGGTAATTACAACTAACTCTGGACTTTGGAGATATAAAATAGGTGATACTATAAAGTTTACTTGTCTAAATCCATTTAGAATTAAGGTAACCGGAAGAACTAAACACTTCATTAATGTATTTGGAGAGGAGCTTGTTGTTGAAAATGCTGAAAAAGCATTATCTATAACTTGTGAACTTACTAAATCTCAGATAACTAATTATACAGTTGGACCAATATTCATGGGTAGTAAAACCAAAGGATCACACGAATGGTTGATTGAATTTGAAAAAGAACCAGATGATTTAAATAAGTTTATGGAAATATTAGATTTAAACCTGCAGAGATTAAATTCTGATTATGAAGCAAAAAGATATAAGAGCTCAACTCTAGAAATCCCAAAAATACAAGTTGCGAGAAAAAATCTTTTTTATGACTGGCTTGCATCAAAAAATAAGCTAGGAGGACAAAATAAAATTCCTAGACTTTCAAATTCCAGAGAATATATAACTGAATTAATTAAAATGAATTAAGAAACTGCTTTAAGATGAGAAACATCTACATTTTGGATTTTCTGATCTGCATAAGCTTTTGTAATCTTTAACTCTTTTACTTCAGAATTAGGAAGGTTAAACATTGCATCATTTAAAATAGCTTCACATAAAGTTCTTAATCCTCTTGCACCTATTTTGAATTCAAAAGCTTTGTCTACAATATAATCAATAGCACCTGGAGTTATTGAGAAATCAATATCATCCATCTCAAAAAGTTTTTTATACTGTTTTACTAAAGCGTTCTTAGGAAGTGTCATTATATCTTTAAGAGCATTTTTAGTTAATGGGTTTAAGTGGCACATTACAGGAAGTCTCCCTATTATTTCAGGAATTAAACCGTAAGATCTAATATCATGAGGGTTAATAAACTTTAAAATATTTTCTTCATTATCATCAACAACTTTTTCATCTTCTGACTTGAAACCGATAGATTGAAGATTAAGTCTTGTTTTTATAATCTTATCAATACCATCAAATGCACCTCCAGCAATAAATAAAATATTCGAAGTATTTAATTCAATGAATTTTTGATCAGGATGTTTCCTTCCCCCCTTTGGTGGAACATTTACAGATGTTCCTTCAAGTAATTTTAATAGAGCTTGCTGAACACCTTCTCCTGAAACATCTCTTGTAATAGATGGGTTGTCGCTTTTTCTTGCAATTTTATCTATCTCATCAATAAAAACTATTCCATTTTCAGCCTTGTCTACATCAAAATCTGCAGCTTGAAGAAGCTTGCTCAAAATACTTTCAACATCCTCCCCAACATAACCAGCCTCGGTTAAAACTGTAGCATCAACAATTGCAATAGGAACATTTAAAAACTTTGAAATTGTTTGAGCTAAAAGAGTTTTACCTGTTCCTGTTGGACCTACTAAAAGCAAATTACTTTTTTGAATTTCAATATCATCAGATAGTTGATTCTGATTTATTCTCTTATAGTGATTGTAAACAGCAACAGCAAGAGTTTTTTTAGCTTGTTCTTGACCAATTACATGTAAGTCTAAAAATTTCTTAATTTCTTTTGGTGGTTTAAGATCAACAGAGAAATCACTAGATTCCTTACTTGTTTGATCATCTTTAAGAATCATGTCTGCTTGTGAAATACAAATATCACATATGTGGGCGTCTAAACCTGCAATTAGAATTTTTGTTTGAGATTTTGCTCTTCCACAAAAGGAACATAAAATATCTTCTTCACTCATATTTATTTGTTTAAAACCTCATCAATCATTCCATATTTAAGAGCTTCATCAGATTTCATCCAATAATCTCTATCACTATCAGCATTAACTTTTTTATAAGTTTGCCCTGAATGTTTAGATATGATTTTATATAATTCATCTTTCAATTTCCCAATCTCTCTAGCTGTAATTTCTATATCTGTAGCTTGTCCTGAAGCACCACCTAATGGTTGGTGAATCATAACCCTAGAATGTTTTAAAGCAGATCTCTTCCCTTTTTTTCCAGCACATAATAAAACTGCAGCCATTGAAGCAGCGCAACCTGTACATATAGTAGCAACGTCTGGCTTTATATATTGCATAGTGTCATATATACCAAGACCAGCATATACACCACCTCCAGGAGAATTTATGTACATCTGAATATCTCTAGATGAATCCGTACTTTGAAGAAATAATAGCTGTGCCTGAATAACATTTGCAACACTGTCATTTATTGCAGTTCCAAGAAACATAATACGATCCATCATTAATCTTGAAAATACATCCATTTGAGCAACATTTAATTGTCTCTCTTCAATTATGTACGGAGTCATACTGCTAACAATCTTATCATAGTAAGTTGAGCTTACACCATGATGTTTTGTAGCATAGTTCTTAAATTCTTTTGAATAATCCATCTGTTAAATTTTAAATCAAAATTAATCAAATACACATCTAAATGAAAATAAATGATGATTATTTGAGTCAAGTTTGACCTAAACATTATATAGTGTGATATATTTTGTTAAATTTGCATTCTTAAATTAGTAACATGGGTCGAGAACCCAAAATATTAAAATTATGGCAGTAAAAATTAGACTTCAAAGACACGGAAAAAAAGGAAAACCTTTTTATTGGATTGTAGCAGCAGATGCTAGATCTAAAAGAGATGGTAAATATCTTGAAAAAATAGGTACTTATGATCCAAATCAAAAACCAGCTTCAATAGACTTGGATTTTGATTCTGCATTAAGCTGGTTAGGAAAAGGTGCACAACCTACTAGCACAGCAAAATCTATTCTATCATACACAGGTGTATTATTAAAAAGACACTTAGATGTTGGAGTTAAAAAAGGTGCTTTTACAGAAGAGGAAGCAAAGAAAAGGTTTGATAAATGGATGAAAGAAAAAAGTGCAAAAGTTGAGAAAAAAATTGAAGATGTAAAGGCTGCACTGGAATCAAATAAAAAAGAAGCAAGAGATAGAGAGGAAGAATACAGAAAGAAAAAATTAGAAGACGCTAAATCTGCTGCTGATGCAAAAGCTGCTGATGAAGCTCCTGCTGATGAAGCTCCTGCTGAAGATGCAAAAGCTGCTGATGAAGCTCCTGCTGATGAAGCTCCTGCTGAAG
>CABWZL010000010.1 GCA_902509805.1 uncultured Bacteroidota bacterium | reverse complement strand
CAACAATTGACCCAGTAATCATTATAACAATATTCATCATTTCTATATGCTGAATAGTAATGTAACTTTCCAGTCTTGAAACTTTTCTCATAATTATTAGAAGTGTCTGAACCATTGCAAAACCTGAGAAAATTGCACCAGCAACAAAATATGGGGGGAAAATTGTTGTATGCCAACCTGGAATTACTGAGGTTGCAAAATCAAAGGATACTATTGTATGTACAGAAAGAACAAGTGGAGTTGCCAGTCCTGCAAGAACTAATGAAACTTCCTCAAATCTTTGCCAATCTTTGGCTCTACCTGACCATCCAAAACTAATTAGACTATATATTTTTTTTCTAAATGGATCAACAGCTCTATCTCTAATCATTGCAAAGTCAGGTAATAGTCCTGTCCACCAAAAAACAAGAGATACAGTTAAATAAGTTGAAATTGCAAAGACATCCCAAAGTAAAGGTGAATTAAAATTAACCCAAAGTGATCCAAATTGGTTAGGAATAGGAAACATCCAATAGGCCAACCATGGTCTTCCCATGTGTATTATTGGAAATAGACCCGCTTGAATCACAGAGAATATTGTCATAGCCTCTGCAGATCTATTAATACCCATTCTCCATTTTTGTCTAAATAAAAGAAGTACTGCCGATATTAGTGTTCCTGCATGTCCAATACCAACCCACCAAACAAAGTTTGTGATATCCCAAGCCCAACCTACAGTCTTATTTAACCCCCAAACTCCAATACCTGTTCCGAGTGTATAGGCCATACAACCTAATCCCCATAAAAATGCTGCCATTGCAATAGAAAATGCAATCCACCAATCCTTATCAGGAGGAGTCTCAACTGGTCTAGCTATATCATTAGAAATATCGTGATAGCTCTTGTCTCCAAGTATCAAAGGTTTCCTAATGGGAGCTTCGTAATGTGATGACATATATTATACTTTTTTACTATTTCTAATTTTAACCTGATAAAGAACATTTGGCTTTGTCCCAATACTTTCAAGAAGTCTATATGCTCTATCATTTTTATTTGATTCAGAAATTTTACTTTCTTTATCATTAACATCTCCAAATACTATTGCACCGTCGCTACAAGCATTAGAACAAGCAGTTTGGAATTCTCCATCTTTTACCCTTCTACCGTCTTTTTTTGCATCTAAAATTGTTTTCTGAGTCATTTGTATACATAGAGAACATTTTTCCATAACCCCTCTACCCCTAACATTAACATCAGGATTTAAAACCATCTTGCCTAGATCATTATTTAAGTTGTAATCAAATTCATCATTTTCAGCGTAAGAAAACCAATTAAATCTTCTCACTTTATAAGGACAGTTATTTGCACAGTAACGAGTACCTACACATCTATTATATGCCATTTGATTTTGACCTTGACGACCATGAGAAGTTGCAGCAACTGGACATACAGTTTCACATGGAGCATGATTACAATGCTGGCACATTACAGGCTGAAATACAACTTTAGGATTTGCTGCAGCTTTTTCAAGCTTTGTTTGAGTAGCTCTATATTCACTATAACCTGACGTTTCATCTTTAGCTTTTACATCCCCCTCAAAAGTATCTTCAGAAGAAAAATATCTATCGATTCTTAGCCAATGCATATCTCTTGATTTTCTGACCTCTTCTTTTCCTACTACTGGGACATTATTTTCTGCATGACAAGCAATAACACAAGCTCCACATCCATTACAAGCATTAAGATCAATTGCTAAATTGAAATGATGACCTGTAGATCTATCAAATTCTCTCCATATATCTACTTCTTTAGATGTTACTTTAGTTTCAATGTGATTCTTTGAAACTAAAACAGTAGGATTCCAGTAAGATTTTTCCTTTGAATTATATGTATCAATATCAGTTTCTTTTATAATCTCATCTCTTCCCATCATTGTATTATGCAATTGAATACATGCAAATTCATGATCGCCTTCAGACTTAGTTATTTTAACATTCTGAACATTTGAAAAATTGTGATAAAGAGAATATGCGTTTACTCCTACTTTCATTACATCATTCATACCTTCAGTTTTGCCATAACCATAAGCTAAACCTACAGTTCCTTCAGCTTGACCTGGTTGGATTAATACAGGAACCTTTAATTCAGATTTTTCAGTAGATATTACCGCATAACTTCCATTTAATGCTCCATTTGAAACATTATAATTATTTAAATTAAGTTTTTTTGCGTCAGCGGCAGATACTGTTAAGTAATTATCCCAAGTAACTCTTGAAATTGGATCTGGGAATTCTTGTAACCAAGGATTAGAAGATTGAGAACCATCACCTATGCCTGTTTTAGAATAAAGGACTAAAGAAAATTCATTGGAATTATCTTCATAAAGTGATGAGATACTAACTCTTGTTTTTTTAGCTTTTAAGTTTAAACTTGAAAAATCATTATAATATCCATCTTGTAATGATTTACCCCATGTCTTTCCTTTTAAAATTCTAGTTTGCCAGTTGGACTTAATTCTATCATAAAAGCTTAAATCAGAGTTCATAACCTTCAATAAAAAATCTTGAAACTGAATGGTATCAAATAAAGGTCTAATAGTTGGTTGTGCAAGAAAGAAACTTCCTTTTTTTAACTCATAATCTCCCCAAGACTCTAAATAATTATTAGTAGCAGCAATATACATTGCTGACATGGCTGTTTCATCTTCTTTTTCAGAAAACACAAGAGAAAAATCTAAACTTTTAAAAGATTTTTTTAATTGATCTGAATTTGGAAGAGAATAAAGAGGGTTAACGCCTGATGTAATTACACCAGATAAATTCCCAGACTCTAAATCAGATATGAACTCATTAAGTTTTTTATTATCTCCTTCTTTAATTAATCTTGGATTATTAATATCAATAACCTCTGATTTCAATGAACTATTTATTAATAAAATTAATTCTTGAATATCTACATCATCTATTCCTGAAACTATAACAGACTTGTTAGGGGATTTCTTGATTTTATCAATACACAAATCAACATATCTATCGATTGAAGGGCTAAGAGATCCCTTATCTTCTCCATTACCTGTTAACTTAGTATAAAGTCTTGCAACTATTTTCTTAAGATCAGAAGGTCTTGCTGGGACTCTATCATCAGCATTTGAACCAGTTAAAGTCATATTTGACTCAAACTGAATATGATAGGACATAGTTTTTTTCTGAGATTTATCAGGAACTCTGGTCTTAGTATATCCTGATGAATAACCACCACCTTGCCAATCAGATAAAAAATCTGCATCAATAGAAATTATGTTTTCTGCTTTTGAAAAATCATAATCTGCCATTGCTCTTAATCCATATGTGTTTTCAAAAGCATCTAGAGTCGATGAGTTAGAGATAGCATCATAAGTAACATGAGATATATTAGGGTATAAATCTAAAAACTCATTAATTATTTCTTTAGAAGATGGACTTGGATATGTTTGAGTCAAAAGAACAACTTTCTTGTCATCTTTTGAAAAGTTATCAAGATTAACCCTAACTAGATTAATTAGCGTCTGCCAGTCTGTGTATTCACCAGATATTTTAGGTCCTTGAACTCTGTTTGAATCATATAAAGATAAGACAGAAGCATGAACTCTTGCATTAGCATCTCCAAAAGTTGATGCATCTTTATTACTCTCAATCTTAATTGGCCTACCTTCTCTTGTCTTTACTAGTATACTGCTAAAATCATTACCATCAGCAATTGTTGTTGCGTAGTAATTTGCTACTCCTGGAATTATTTGTTCTGGCTGAACAACATATGGCACAGATTTAATAACTGGACCTTCACAGCCAACAATGGCAGCTGCTGCAGAACTAAAACCTACATATTTCAAGAAATCTCGTCTTGAAGAATTTTTATCATCATCGGAGTTGACAGGTAATTTTTCTACAAATTCATTATTTTCAAGACCTTCAACTATAGAACTATCTGTATCTAGTTGTTCAATTCCTTTCCAATATAATTTTTTATTCTGCATAGTTCTAATAATGACATTTAGCACATTCTATTCCTCCAAGCTGTGCTACAGTTAATTTTTCAACACCATATTTTTTTGAAAGCTCATCATGAACTTTTTGATAATACTCATTGTCTTTATCAACACTACTTTCTCTGTGACAATCAATACACCACCCCATCGTTAATGGTGAATATTGATACATAATTTCCATTTCCTCAACAGGCCCATGACATGTCTGACATTCAATCTTGGCTACTTGAGCATGTTGTGCATGATTAAAATACACAAAGTCAGGAAGATTGTGAATTCTTACCCATTTAACAGGTTTTGTGTTTCCCGTATAAACTTGATTTTCTTCATCCCAGCCTACAGCGGAGTAAAGTTTTTTAATCTCATTAGTGTAGAAGTCTTTTGTGTATCCATTTTCAAGATCTTCCTCACCATTGTAATCTGCTATATACTCATGACAATTCATACAAACATTTAGAGCTGGAATACCTGAGTGTTTTGATACCCTAGCAGAAGAATGACAATATTTACATTCTATCTGATTAGCCCCAGCATGGATTTTATGAGAATAATGAATTGGCTGAATTGGAGCATATCCTTGATCAATTCCAATTTGCATAAGATAGCCATAAGTGAAATATGCACTAGATAATAAAAGTCCAATAACCATTATAAAAATCAGAAACTGATTTTTAATAACAGTCTCCCACAAAGGTGTAATATTTTGTTTAGGCTCTGACTCTATTTTAACTCCACTTGCATTAGCAATTTTAATCAGAGTCCTTTGAACCAGGAATAACATTACAACAAGAATTGTAAATATTAAAATGCTTATAATTAAAATTATGTTTATTGAAACATTAGATCCTTGGCTAACTGTTTCTGATGAACTTAAAGCTGCATTAACTGGAGCGGGTGGGGTAAAATTAGTGTATGCTAAAATATCATCAATCTGTTCATTACTAAACTGAGGATAATTAGTCATAACTGCACGATTGTACTCCTCCCAAATAGCAACAGCCTGAGGATCACCATCTTTTATCATTTGAGATCCTTTTCTTATCCAATTGTAAAGCCAATCTTTATCATATTTTTCAGTTACTCCACTAAGTGCGGGTCCAACTGCCTTTTTATTTAGCTTGTGACAAGCTGCACAGTTTGCATTAAATAGGTTTTTTCCAGCTTGAACATCCGCCTCTTGAGAAATGCTTAATGAGGGTAAAAGCAGTGTTACTAAGAATATTCTTTTTATCTGTAACATTTAGTTGGGGACGATAAGGTTTTTATTCATGATATTAAAGTGAGTTTAACACTTTTAAAACAGCACAAATTTAAGTCATAAACGTCATTTTAAAAACTCTAGAATAAACAAATATTTAATTTATAATGATTCTAAATAAGAAGTTATATCATTTTACTAAATTTGAGTCAAATAATTAACATGAGAGTCAAGTTTCTTATATCACTATTACTAATTATTATAATTCATTCTAAATTGAATGCTCAAGATAAAAATGTTAATTATAATGACACTTTGACTCAAAAATTATTTCAAATAAAAAAAGATTATAGTAAAAGAATATTTGAATCGACATATTATACTATTCAAATATATTTTGGGAACCTCAGCGAGGCAGACTCTATTTTAATTGATTTTCAAGAAAACTTTGAGGGAATAAAATCAGAATTAATATTTGAAACACCAAATTACAAAGTAAGAATAGGAGAATTTAAAGATATTAACAAGGCATCTCAAAAATTTGAGGGAATCAGAAGGAAATATCCAGGGTCTTTTATTATTAAGCTCTCTGAATTATAATTTTCTTTTAACGGCAATTTCTTGATAAAACTGAATAATATCACCTTCTATTAAGTCATTAAATTCATTAACCTGAATACCACAATCATATCCTTTAGCAACTTCTTTAACGTCATCTTTAAACCTTTTCAAAGACAAAAGTTTACCCTCAAAAATCATTTCATCAGCTCTTACTATTCTAATATTAGAGTTCCTGAATATTTTTCCTGAAGTTACCATACACCCGGCAATAGTTCCAATTCTTGAAATTTTAAAAGTCTCTCTAACTTCAGCTTCTCCGGTACTTTCTTCTTTCATTTCTAGAGAAAGCATACCTTCCATTGCGTCTTTTAGATCATTAATCGCATCATAAATTATTGAGTAAAACCTTATATCAATTTGCTCTTTTTCAGATAATTTTCTAGCACTAAGAGTAGGCTTTACATTAAACCCAACAATAATTGCTTCTGAAGCTGAAGCTAATAAAACATCTGAATCTGTAATTGCTCCAACACCTTTAAATATAATGTTAACCTGAATTTCTTCAGTTGATAAGTTCTGGAAGGAGTCTGTTAATGCCTCAACTGAACCATCAACATCACCTTTTATAATAACATTAAGTTCCTTAAAGTCTCCAACTGCAATTCTTCTTCCAATTTCATCTAGGGTTAGATGTTTTTGAGTTCTGACGTCTTGTTCTCTTCCTAATTGGGTTCTTTTTGAAGCAATCATTTTAGCTTCTTTTTCATCATTAAAAACTTTAAAAGGATCTCCTGCCTGAGGAGCTCCATCTAAACCAAGTACAGATACTGGAGTAGAAGGCAATGCAAACTCAAGAGGGTTCCCTGACTCGTCAAACATTGCTTTGATCTTACCGCTAGTTTTTCCTGCCAACAAATAGTCACCTATTTTCAAGGAACCATTTTGAACTAATATTGTTGAAACATAACCTCTACCTTTATCTAAGTATGCTTCTAAAACTGAACCTGAAGAATTTTTATTTGGATTAGCTTTTAAATCCATTATCTCAGCTTCAAGTAAAACTTTTTCTAAAAGAGAATCAACACCTTGTCCTTTCAAAGCAGAAATATCCTGTGATTGTATTTTACCACCCCAATCTTCAACGACAAGGTTCATTGCTGCTAAAGACTCTTTAACTTTGTCAGGATTTGCACCCTCTTTATCAACCTTATTTATTGCAAAAATTATTGGAACACCTCCAGCTTGAGCATGGCTTATTGCCTCTTTAGTTTGTGGCATTATATTGTCATCTGCGGCAATTACTACAATTACAATATCTGTTATTTGAGCACCCCTAGCTCTCATCGCTGTAAATGCTTCGTGACCCGGTGTATCTAGGAATGTTATTTTTTTTGAGTTGACTGTGACAGAATAAGCACCTATATGCTGAGTAATTCCGCCAGATTCTCCTTCAGTTACAGAAGAATTTCTTATAAAATCTAGAAGAGATGTCTTTCCATGATCAACATGCCCCATTACAGTAACTATAGGAGGTCGTTCCTCTAAATTCTTTGGGTCTTCCTCTTGCTCTTCTTCTTCTTGTTCTTCTTCAATATCAGTTTTGATGAAATCTAACTCATATCCAAACTCGTCAGCAACAACAGATAGTGTTTCTGAATCTAGTCTCTGATTCATTGTAACCATAATACCAAGACTCATACATGTTGAAATTATATCATTAGAACTTATGTCCATGAGGGTTGCTATTTCACCAACTGTAATGAATTCTGTAATCTTGATTATTTTACTCTCTTTTTCTTGAAGGGCTTCTTCCTCCTCAGACTGGACTTTTCTTTGATCTCTTTTATCTTTTCTATATTTTGCTCCCTTTGACTTAGATGATTTTCCTTGAAGTTTCTCTAGAGTTTCTCTAATTTGTTTTTGAATTTCATCACTAGTAGGTTCAACTTTTTGATTTGAAGTTTTTGGCTTATTATTCTTATTAAATTTATTGGCAAGATCCTTTGGCTTAGAAACATCCTTGCTAATCCTTTTTCTTCTCTTCTTTTTTGACTCTTCTACTTTTTCTTCTTTTTTCTTAATGGAATCTAAATCAATAACTTCTCCTGTTTTCTTTAAACCCGAAAGCTTTTGAAAATTAGTCTGAATCTTTGATGGATCATCAGGATTTATTTTAACGTCTTCAATTGGCTTCTTGACTTGAGGGGCTGGAGTGGAAACTTTTTCAATCGGAGTTTCTTTCTTTTCAATTGCCAGTTTAGATTTTAACTCTTCTTTTTCAATTGCTTGTTGAGATTTCAACTCCTCTTCCTTAATTTCTTCAGCAAGTTTAGCTTCAAGCTCTTTTTTCTTTTTTGTATTAATCTCTTCCAGTTTATCCTTGTCAGATTTATCAGTTTGAAATTCATCAAGAAGAAGGTTATATGTATTTTGGTCAATTTTTGAGGTTGGCCTTGGCTCTATTTCAATTTTTTTTGAACTAAGAAATTCAACAGCTCTGTCTAGAGATATATTAAGTTCTTTCAGTACTTTATTTAACCTTATTGGTGATGGCATATGTATTTTTTAGTCTTCAAATTCTTCTTTTAAAACCTTCAGAACATCAGATACAGTTTCCTCTTCAAGGTCAGTTCTTTTAACTAAATCCTCTGCACTAAGTTCTAAGACACTCTTTGCTGTATCTAATCCAACTTTTCTGAACTCTTCAAGCACCCATGCTTCAATTTCATCCTTAAATTCAGTCAGCTCAACATCTTCTTCTGCTCCTTCTCTGTAAACATCGATTTCATAACCTGTTAACCTCCCTGCTAATCTTATATTATGCCCTCCTTTACCTATAGCTCTAGATACTTCATCTGGATTAAGATAAACTTGAACAGTTTTTTTCTCCTCATCAATATTTAAGGAATTCACTTTTGCAGGGCTTAGTGCTCTTGTAATAAATAACTGAGTGTTGTTAGTATAATTAATAACATCTATATTTTCATTACCCAGTTCTCTTACAATTCCATGAATTCTTGAGCCCTTCATTCCAACACAAGCTCCAACAGGGTCAATTCTGTCATCATATGAATCAACAGCAACTTTTGCTTTTTCACCAGGAATTCTAACAGCTTTTTTAATACTAATTAAACCATCAAAAACTTCAGGAATTTCTTGTTCAAACAATTTTTCTAAAAATAAAGGAGAAGTTCTTGAAAAGATAATCTTAGGTTTATTACCTCTTAACTCCACATTTTCTATTACACCCCTTACATTATCACCTTTTCTAAAGAAATCTTTTGGAATTTGCTTGTCCTTTGGCATAATTAATTCGTTTCCGTCATCGTCAAGAAGTATTACCTCTCTAGCTCTAACATGATGAACTTCTGCAGTAAATATCTCTCCTACTCTATCCTTAAACTGGTTAAATGTATTATTACTGTCATGCTCAAAAACTTTGGCTACAAGATTTTGCCTAAGTGACTGTATAGATCTTCTTCCTAAGTCAAGTAATTTAAATTCTTCTGACACCTCTTCTCCTACCTCAAAATCAGGTTCAATTTTTACTGCTTCTTTTAATTCTATTTCCGCATTAGGGTCTTCAACCTCTCCATCTTTCACAACGATTCTATTTCGCCATATTTCAAGATCACCTTTATCAGGATTAATAATAATGTCGAAATTTTCATCGGTACCAAATTTTCTAGTAAGAGTATTTCTGAACACTTCTTCAAGTATTACCATTAAGGTTACTCTGTCGATTAACTTTTCATCTTTGAATTCAGAAAAAGAGTCTAATAGTGATATATTTTCCATTTACTTAACTTTATTTAAAAAAAAAAGAGGGACAAAACGTCGCCTCTGATGTATCAAAATGCTCGGCAAATTTATTATAAATTATTGATATAATAAAATTGTTGGCCTACTAGGTTTCGAACCTAGACTCTTCTGTACCAAAAACAGACGTGTTGCCAGTTACACCATAGGCCAATTAAGTGCAAATTTAAATTTTTTTTTTTTCTAAAAAATATATTTATCGAATTTCTTCTAAAATACGTGCTGGAATTGATTTAAGGACTAAAAAATTTAACAGAATAGAGATTAAAAGATAACTAAAAAGGAATATTAAAATTGGTTGGTTATAAGTTAATAGTAATTCTCTTTGAAAAATTATAATTAGTATTCCAATACTAATTCTAATGAACTCAAATGAAACTGACCATTTAAAGCCATCCATAATTGAAGAAAAACTAAAAATTGTTGAAAAAATTAAAATCAAATAAGCCATTTTATCGGCAAATGTTAAATCCCCAAATGAACTTAAAAAAATATACAAAACAATGTTTAGTGTAAAGAAATGAAAGGAAACAAAAACCTTATGCAAGAGGTTATACTTAGGTTTATATTTCTCTTGGGCATAAACATTTTCAACTATATTTCTTGGAATTTTATCTACAATATCTTTAGGTCTCCAACCCGTTGGCATAAACCATATTTTAAATTTATCACCAATATTATTAGTATGCCAAGCATCTTCTATCAAATAACTTAAATGCTGAAAATTAATTAATAAAGGATTCCAAGTTTGAACAGGTTTAAGGGTTCCATATACACAAGGTACATCATCTAACTCTTCTTGAAATGTTCCAAAAGCTCTATCCCAAATACAGAAAATAGCAGCTAAATTTTTATCTATATATTCTTTGTTGATTGCATGGTGAACTCTATGTTGTGAGGGAGTAACTAATATGTATTCAAGCCATCCTAATTTTCCAATATGTCTAGTGTGATACCAGAATTGTCCAAAAAGATGTAAAGGACCTAAAATAATTATCATTTGATGAGGAACACCTAATAATGCTGCAGGAATTAAAAATAAAATTCCAATACCAAGATTATTTGTTATGCTCTGTCTAAGCGCACATGCAAGATTAAACTCTTCGCTACTATGATGAATTACATGCATATTCCAAAAGATATTAATTGAATGTTTTAGCCTGTGATGACAGTAACTTGCAAAGTCTACACAAACAAATGCAATAAAATATAGTAGTATGCTTTCCTCTAGCTCTATTACTTTCAATCTTTCATAAAAAAATGGATAAGACAAAATAATTATTCCTAATCCCAAAATATCAACCATTAAGTTAGTGAACCCAGAACTCAAGCTAGAAATGGTGTCCATGTAAGAATGTTTTAAGTCATTTTTCCATACCCCATATGATATTTCAATAATAATTAAGACAAGAAAAATAGGAATAGTAATTAATAATATGTTGGCGTAGGTGTCCATAAAGGTAATTTAATCTATAATCTTATTATCTAACATATGATATTCAAATATTTTATTTTAATTTGGTTTTATAAATATATCAATTATGAGGATAAAAAATACATTTAATCTTTTTACAATTATTGGGCTTGCACTTTTAATGACTAATACAAGTCTATATTCACAAAAAAAATCAAAAAAGAATTCCACAACATACGATAAGGTTCTTCATGAATCTGTTGAATATAGAGAAATAGGGCCCTTTAGAGGAGGAAGGTCTGCTGCAGTTGTTGGTGTTCCTGGTAATCCTAATCTTTTTTACTTTGGAGCAACAGGTGGTGGAGTTTGGAAAACTGAAAATGGTGGTGAAACATATGAAAATATTTCTGATGGGTTTTTTGGTGGAAGTGTTGGTGCTATTGCTATAGCTAAGGATGATCCAAATGTTATATATGTTGGAGGTGGAGAAGTCACTATCAGAGGTAATGTATCCTCAGGTTATGGAGTATTTAAAAGTGTTGATGCTGGTAAAACTTGGTCTTTTTCTGGATTACCAAACTCTAGACATATTCCAAGGATTGTTATAGATCCTTCAAACAACGATATAGTTTATGCTGCTGTACTTGGTAACTTATACAAGCCTACTGATGATAGAGGTGTCTATAAATCTTCAGATGGAGGAGTTACTTGGAAAAAAGTTCTTTATGCAAATAATCTTTCAGGTGCTTTTGAAATTGTATTAGACCCAAATAATTCAAGGGTACTTTACGCATCAACATGGAGAGTACAAAGAACACCTTCAAGTTTGAGTAGTGGTGGTGATGGCTCTGATCTTTGGAAAAGTATTGATAATGGAGAGAATTGGACAAAAATTAGCACAAATTCAGGGTTCCCATCTGGAGTATTAGGTGTAATCGGGGTTACTGTATCACCTGTAAATTCTGAAAGAGTATGGGCAATCGTTGAGAATCAGGAAAAAGGTGGGGTTTATAGATCTGATGATGGAGGAAAAAATTGGATATATACAAATAGCAGTAGGTCATTAAGACAAAGAGCATGGTATTATTCTAAAATATATGCTGATACTCAAGATGTTGATGGTGTTTATGTAATGAATGTTGCTTACCACTATTCAGATGATGGGGGTAAAAATTTTAAATCAAGTAATGCTCCTCATGGAGATCATCATGACTTGTGGATCGCACCAGAAGACAATAATAGACTTATAATTGGTGATGACGGAGGTGCTCAGGTTTCTTATGATAAAGGAGAGACATGGAGTACATATTATAACCAACCTACTGCTCAGTATTACAGAGTTACTACTGATAATTCATTTCCTTACAGGATTTATGTTGCACAACAAGATAATTCAACTCAAAGGGTAAATCATAGAAGCCTTGGATATAGCATAGGTGAAGATGATTGGGAAAGAACTGCAGGTGGAGAATCTGGTCATATAGCGATTGATCCAAATAATAATGAAATTGTTTATGGTGGAAGCTATCTTGGTTTTCTTGAAAGAAGAAATCACGAAAAACAAACATCTAGAGCAATAAATGTTTGGCCTATAACTACCCTTGGAGAAGGAGCTGAAGCAATGAAATATAGATTTAATTGGAATTTTCCAATTGCATTTAGTAAACATGATTCGTCAAAGCTTTATACCTTTTCAAATCAAGTACATCTTTCAACTGATGAAGGTCAAAGCTGGGAAACAATAAGTCCAGATTTAACTAGAAACGATAAATCTAAACTTGTTTCTTCTGGTGGACCAATTACTCAGGATAATACTGGTGTTGAATACTATGCTACGATATTTGCAGTTGACGAATCTCCAATTCAAGAAGGTCTTATGTGGGTAGGTAGTGATGACGGTATGGTTCATCTTACAAAAGATAGTGGTAAAACTTGGGAAAATGTTACTCCAAAAAAAATACCAGAATGGCTAATGATAAATAGTATTGATGCATCATCATTTGATACAGGTACAGCCTACATAGCTGGAACTAGATACAAACTTGGTGATTTCAAACCATATTTATATGTAACTGAAGACTATGGTAAAAACTGGAAACTTATAACTAGTGGGATAGATGATGAACATTTTACAAGAGTATTAAGAGCTGATAAATCTAATAAAAACATCTTGTATGCTGGAACTGAAACTGGAATGTATATATCTTATGACAAAGGTACCAGTTGGAATAAATTTCAAAAGAATCTACCAATTGTTCCTATAACTGATCTTACAATAAAAGATAATTCATTGATTGTTGCAACGCAGGGAAGAAGTATCTGGATGCTTGATGACTTAACTGTTATCCATCAGTTATCTAGCTCAGTTGATGAAGAAAGACTTTATAAGCCAAAAGATTCATACAGAATGCGAGGCGGAGGAGGAAGAAAGTCACTTACTGCTGGAACTAACCTTCCAAATGGAGTCATTATTCATTATTTTCTTCCAAGTTTCGACAAGGAAAGTGATGAAGTTAAACTTTCAATTCATTCGAAAGATGGATCATTAATAAAAGAATTTTCAAATAAGAGTAAAGAAAATTTAATGAAAGTTAAAAAAGGTGGTAATTCTTTTGTTTGGAATATGAAATATTCTGGAGCAAAAAGACTTGATAAAATGGTTTTATGGGGTGCAGATTTTTCAGGTGCTAAGGCTGTTCCCGGAAATTATTCAGTAAAGCTTAAAGTAAATGAAAAAGAATTAACTCAAGATTTTATAATTCATAAAGATCCTACTTCAGAAGGTTCAATAGAAGATATAAAAGCTCAATTTGAATTTGTAAATGAAATAAATGGAGTAGTTGATGATGCTCATAATGCAATAGAAAACATTAGAAAAATTAAAAAGGATCTTAATAAGTTTCAATCAGATTACGCTGATAATGTATCAGCAAAAAACTTAATCAATGAATCAAAATTAATTTTAGAATCTATAGATCTAATTGAAAATGAACTTTATCAAACTAAAAATCAAAGTAATCAAGACCCTCTTAATTATGGAGTTAAACTAACTAATAATTTAGGGAACTTGAATTCTGCATTTCGAGGTGGAGATTTTGGGCCAACGGCTCAAGATATAATGGTTAAAAATGAATTAATTAAAAAAGTAAATATTCAGCTCGAAAAATATAATTCAATTATTTCAGAAGATATTCCTGAATTTAATTCAAATTTCAAAAATCTTGAATTAGATTATCTAAATGTTTTTATGTAGTCAGTACTAAATTTTATAATTAATACAAAAGGCTAATATGTCCGAAACTAGGTTTCGAAAAATTAATAATGTGATTGGGTGGCTTCTGTTTTCAGTTGCATTAATCACATATGGTTTAACAGTTGAACCAACTTCGAGTTATTGGGATGCTGGAGAGTATATATCTACATCTGCAAAACTTCAAGTTGGTCACCCACCAGGTGCACCATTCTATCAAATGATGGGTGCAATTTTTTCATTATTTGCATCAGATAATGAATCTATTGCTATTGCAGTTAACTTTCTATCCGTTGTATCCAGTGCATTTGTTATATTATTTCTTTTTTGGTCAACAACATTATTTCTTCAAAAAATTTTTAGCAAGAATAATTTTTCTAATAGCTTAAATATTATTTTAAGTGCTTCAATTGGAGCTCTTGCTTTTATGTTTTCAGATAGTTTTTGGTTCAATGCCGTTGAATCAGAAGTATATGCTTTAGCTATGCTTTTTTTATCAGCAACATTTTGGGCTGGACTTAGATGGGAAAAAGATTTTGATAACATAAGAGGTGATAGATGGTTGTTGTTAATTGCTTTTTTAATTGGTCTTTCGTTTGGGGTTCATTTTATGGCCATATTGACAATTCCTGCTATTGGGATGATCTATTTCTTTAAAAAATATAAAGAAATTACAATCAAGAATTTTTTATTAGCAAATGTAATTTCAGTTTCAGTTCTGTTATTTATTTTTAAACTTTTACTTCCATCTACTTTAGCATTGTTTGGTCAACTTGAAGTTTTCTTTGTAAACTCAATAGGTCTACCTTTTAACTCTGGAACAATTATAGCAGCTTTTTTAATAATTTTTCTGTTCTACAGAACACTTCAGTATACTCGATCTAATGGAATGATACAAATGAATACATTAATACTATGTGTTCTTTTTGTTTTTATTGGATTTTCATCATGGGTAATGCTTCCTATTAGATCTAATGCAAACACAGTCATAAATGAAAATTCTCCATCAGATGCAAGAACACTTTTAGCCTACTATAGATTAGAACAATACCCTAAGACGTATCTTTTTTATGGACCTATGTTTTCAGATATTTATGCTCCGCAAGATGATAAAGAACCATATATCGATGGAAAACCAAAATATGAAAGAGATTATCTAACTAATAGATATAAAGTAGTTAATAATTGGGAAGATTCTGAAATTAATTCTAATTCAAATCATAGAGGTTTAATCCCAAGATTATGGAGTTCAAATCATGCAGGGAATTACATGAATTTTACAAATCCTTTGAAGTTTGAAATCCTTGATAGATATAAATCAGAAGAAAGAATTCTTCAAAGTGTAAATGAATTCCAAAACCGTGAACTTCAAGGAGAAGTAACTGGTGAAGACTACAATGAGTTCTTTAGATCTGTTGGTCCATACCTGAACATAAGTAAACCAACTCTTTTTGACAACTTAAACTTTTTATTCTCTTATCAAATTAATTATATGTATTGGCGCTATTTCTTATGGAATTTTGCGGGTAGACAAAATGATATTCAAGGTGAGTATTCTATACTTAATGGAAACTGGATAAGTGGAATCAATTTTATTGACGAGTTAAGATTAGGAAATCAAAAAAATCTTAGCGAGGATCAAAAAAATAATAAAGCTAGAAATACTTATTATTTTCTCCCTCTAATTCTTGGATTGATTGGTCTTATGTATTGTTATAAATATGATATCAAATCTTTCTGGACATTACTTTTACTTTTTCTATTCACAGGGCTAGCACTAAAGTTTTATCTAAATGAACGTCCTTTTGAACCACGAGAAAGAGACTACGCACTTGTAGGATCTTTTTATGTGTTTTCAATCTGGATTGGGATGGGGTTTGCTGCGATAATGAATTATTTGAAAAAATTTGAGAATAAAATCTCAAAATCTATTATCTATATAATCTGTGTAATTAGTGTTCCTTTTTTAATGGCATTCAATAATTGGGATGATCATGATAGATCAGATAGATATACTGCTCAATCTATTTCAAAAGCATATCTACAATCTATTGAAAAAGATAAAGATGCAATGATTTTTACAATTGGGGATAATGATACTTTTGCACTATGGTATGCCCAAGAAATAGAAGAATTTAGAACTGATGTCAGAACTATTAATACAAGTCTTTTAGCAACAGATTGGTATATTGATCAAATGAAAAGAAGGGCATACGGTAGTAGTCCAATTCCTTCACAAATGGAACATGAGCAGTATGCTTTTGGAGTCAGAGATTATATTAGATACGAAAATTTACTAGACTCAATAAGATGGGATATTAATGATTTTGTTGATTGGGTTGCAAGTGATAATCCTAGAACAAAATATAGAAACTTAATAACTCAATCAGGTGGAGATGTTTCTGATTATCCTATAAATGCACTTGAAACAGTATTCTATCCTACTAATAAAATTAGACTTCCTGTAGATAAAGAAAATGTCATAAAAAGTGGAATAGTTAAAGAAAAAGATAGAGATAAAATAGTTGATTTTATTGATATAGATTTACCTGAATCTATTTTAACAAAGAATCAAATAATGATGTTAGATATCCTTGCAAATAATAATTGGGAAAGACCTATTTATTTTACTGGCGGAAGTTATGAAGATTCAGAATACATATGGATGAAGAATTATCTTCAACTAGACGGACTTGTTTATAAACTTGTTCCAATAACTACTTCAATTGATGCTAATCCTTATGAAATGGGGAGAATTGATTCAGACTTAATGTTTGACATTGTAAAGAAATGGTCTTGGGGAAATTCTGACAGTAATAAAATATATCACGATCCTGAAACAAGAAAAAATAGCATTTCTTTTAGGAGTAATCTTTCAAGATTATCTGAAGTTCTCATTAACGAAGGTAAATATGAGCAAGCAGAAGAAATTATAGATTTAGCTTTTTCTAAAATGCCAATTGATTATTATGGATACTATAGTTTATGGACTCCTTTTGTTCAAGGCTATTACAATATAGATCAGGACAATAAAGCAAGAGAAGTAGTAGAAAGATTATCTTTTAAATATTCTGATAAATTAAATTATTTTGCTTCACTTGAGATATTCAATCAATATGATGTTGGCGAAGAAATCATATCAGATATAGAAAGATTCCGAAATTTAATTGAAACGATTCAAGATTCTGGTGAGAAAAATATTTTAACCGATCAGATAAAAAGTTTTATATCTAGCTCTGAAAAATTTAGCTATATCTATGGCGAATATGATTATTATATATCTCTTTCCAACTTTATATTATCACTATTAGAGTTGAATGAATTAGAATATTCAAAGAATATTATAAATAAAATAGAAGAACAATTAATCAGAAGAGTTTCAGTTTTCTCAAATATTGATGAAGATGACCAAGTCTATTATATAGAAGGCATAACATCTGATATTAATCAGTATAGCAGATTAATAAATCAGATAGAAATTTATGATATTGAACTTTATAATGATTATGATAATAATCTTAAAGAGATGTTAGGTAAAATGATTGAATAATTTAGTTAAGTTGATCTTTCATCAAACTTATAAGTGTATTGGCATCTTGATCTCCACTTTGTCTCCAAACCATCTCTCCAAATTTATAAATCATTAAAGTTGGTATTACCTTAACTCTTAAAGCCTCTGATAACTTAATATTTTTTTCAGTATTGATTTTAATGACTTTGCCTTTATCACCAACAGCCGCTGCAACATCTTTTAAAATAGGATGCAGAGAAGTTGACAACTCATCATACTCGCTAAAAAAAACAAGTAATAATGGTTTCTTTTCGTCTAATAATTCTCCAAACTTGGACATTGTTATAAGATTTATAAGCGAAAGTATAAATTTTTTCTGTTTAAATCCAATAATTATTATTTCTATTGTCCTGAATAAGAATAGGTTCAGTATATATTTTTTATAAAAAAAATAACTATAATAACTTAATCTTTAAGTTAATTTAACATTGAAAATCAATTCATTTATGATATTTGTTAAAAATAATTCTATAAAAGAATGAAAAAATATTTATTACTGCTTATTCTTCTACTTATCACATCAACGACTTACTCTCAAAAGATAGGATATGAGTTTCGCACAAATGGTAAATCATATTTATCAACCTCATATGCTGGTTTTGAAATACGACACAGAACTGATAGAGAGGAAAACAGATTTACTTATAGATACAAAATGCCAGTCTCTAAAAAACTTACATTAAGTATACCATTACATTATAAAGTTGAAAAAGATCAGGCTACTTTAGAACCTAGGTTAATGTATAATTTAGAAAAAGTTAGCTTATGGGCACAAAAAGAATTTAATCATGAAGAAAACATGAATGCTGCATTTGGCATAGATATTCCTGTAAAAGATTTCACATATAGAGTTGGATGGGACTCATCAAATACAGTTAGAGTTAGATTAGCTAAAAAGTTTTAATTATTATGGAAAGTATATATTTTTTAATTCTTATTGCACTAATTGGATTAGCATTTGCTGACCTTATAGTAGGTGTAAGTAATGATGCAGTAAATTTTTTAAATTCTGCAATCGGATCAAAAGTTCTATCATTTAAAACTATAATGATAGTTGCCAGTATTGGGATATTTATTGGTTGTGTGTTTTCAAGTGGTATGATGGAAGTTGCAAGAAAAGGAATCTTCAACCCTGGGGAATTTATGTTTAGCGAGATTATGATAATATTCATGGCAGTAATGATTACTGATATTTTATTATTAGATTTCTTTAATAGTATTGGAATGCCAACCTCAACTACTGTATCAATAGTTTTTGAATTACTAGGAGCCTCTGTAGCAATGGCTCTTATAAAAATTGGAGTTGATAACGGATCTTTTTCTGATTTAGCTATTTATATTAATACATCTAAGGCCACACAAATCATCTTAGGAATACTGCTGTCTGTATTTGTAGCATTTACTATTGGTGCAATTGTGCAATGGATTTCAAGGCTACTATTATCATATGATTTCAAAACAAAAGCTACCTGGATTGGGGCAGTTTTTGGAGGAATTGCTTTAACAGCTATTTCATACTTCATACTGATGAAGGGGATTAAGGGGACTTCTTATGCAGGAGAAAGTTTTAGTATAATTGGAGGAGTTACAATCAAAGATTTTTTAGAATCTAATGTAATTTCTATTATAGCATACAGTTCTGTTTTATGGTCCTTTATATCATACGTTTTAATACATTTTTTTAATGTAGACATCTATAAAGTTATTATAGGAGTTGGAACATTTGCCTTAGCTCTTGCTTTTGCAGGAAATGATCTTGTGAATTTTATTGGAGTTCCAATCGCAGCTTGGCAATCATATGAAGCATGGGTAGCATCAGGAGTTAATGCAGATGAATTTAGCATGCAAGTTTTAGCAACAAAAGTTGCAACACCAAACTTTTTACTTGTAATAGCTGGGTTAATAATGGTTCTAACCCTTTGGTTTTCAAAAAAAGCTCAAAGAGTTGTTAAAACATCGCTAGATTTATCTAATCAAGGTGAAGTTTCAGAAAGATTTAATGCAAATTTTTTATCTAGATTCATAGTAAGAGTTGCATCCAACTTATCTAACTTATTCAACAGAATCTTACCATCTTCAGTTAATAGTGTGATTGAAAAAAGATTTGAGATCCCAGAAATATTTACAAAAAAAATATCACAAAACAATAGACCTTCATTTGATGTAATCAGAGCATCTGTTAATCTAATGGTTGCAGGAATCTTAATTTCATTTGCTACATCTTATAAACTTCCTCTATCTACAACATATGTGACTTTTATGGTAGCTATGGGGACTTCTCTTTCTGATAGAGCCTGGGGTAGTGAAAGTGCTGTGTATAGAGTTGCTGGTGTGCTAAATGTAATTGCAGGTTGGTTTGGAACTGCGCTAATTGCATTCACTGCAGCTGGTGTAATTGCTTATTTAATTAATATTAGTGAACTAATGATTGCTGTGTTATTGTTCTTTGCAATTCTATTACTTGTAAGAAATTATATAAAAGGAAATAAAGAAAAAGAAAAAGAAAATACTGTTGAAGATATTTTAGTTCAAGCGGAGAGTAGCTCGCTTCAAGGAGTTATAAATGAAAGTGCTAAAAATATCTCTAAAGTAACCAATAGATCTAGTAAAATTTTTAATAATGTTATAAAAGGACTTTCTAGTCATGATTTAACTGAACTGAAAAAAAATAAAGATCAAATAGCTAAGCTCTCGAAAGAGGTAGATAGTCTGAAAGATAAATTATTTTTCTTCATTAGAAATCTAGATGAATCAAGTCTTAGTGCTAGTAATTTTTATATAAATCTACTTGGGTCTCTTCAAGACATAACTCAATCTATAGAATATATTTCAAAGATTACTCATAAACATATTAATAATAATCACAGAAAACTTACTCTAAATCAGATAAGAGATTTATTAGAAATAGAAAAGGTAATGTCTGAATTATTTGAATCTGTCTCATCTGCGTTTAAAAACAAATCATTTAATGATATTGATACTATTAATGAAACTAAGAATAAGACAATTGGGTTATTAGAAGAAAAAATTCAATCTCAAATATCTAGAACTAGAACTTTAGAAGAAAAGAGCCCAAAAAATACTACACTCTACTTTAGTATTCTTCAAGAATCTAAAGATTTAATGAAAAGTTTAACAAGTCTTATAGAAGACTACTATCTATCATATGATAAAACTGTTAAACCTGCTGAACCGTCTGATTCAGTTAACTAACAAAAAAAGCCCCATTTGAATATGGGGCTTTTTTTAAATAATGAATTTCTCTTTTTTTAAGAACCACACATTAAACAATCATCATCTTCATTTTCCTTGGATTGAGATAATATTTGTTTAAGCTCCTCAGGTGTTAGAGGTTCAACAGCAACAGGTTTTTGTTTTGATTTTTTGACAGTTGCTTTCTCTGTTCTAGTTATTTCTATTTCACCTACTTCTTCTTCTACAACTTCAACTACAGGTTCAACAAGATCTGGAGATGCAACATCTTTCTTCTTCAAGGTAAATTTAATAGCATCAACAGCAGCTTTAGTTCTAAGATAATACATGCCCGTCTTTAATCCAGATTTCCAAGCATAGAAATGCATAGATGTTAATTTTGACATAGTAGCACCTTCCATAAATAAGTTAAGAGATTGTGATTGATCAATAAAATAACCTCTTTGTCTAGACATATCAATTATATCTTTCATACTCATTTCCCATACGGTCTTGTATAATTCTTTAAGATCATCCGGAATACCATCAATATCTTGAATAGAACCGTTTGCTCCCATTAATTCATGTTTCATATCTTCATTCCAAAGCCCTAATTCTACTAAATCATTTAATAAATGTTTATTTACAATTATAAACTCACCTGATAAAACTCTTCTAGTATATATGTTAGACGTATAAGGTTCAAAACACTCATTATTACCAAGGATTTGAGAAGTGCTCGCTGTAGGCATAGGAGCAACCAATAGTGAATTTCTTACACCATTTTTTTGGACTTGCTTTCTTAGCTTTTTCCAATCCCATCTTCCACTTAAATCCTCATCTTGAACACCCCACATATTGTGTTGGAATTCTCCTTGGGAAACTGGAGAACCATCATAAGTTTGGTATGGCCCATCTTTTTTTGCTTCTTCAACTGAAGCATTTAGAGCAGCATAATAAATTGTTTCAAAAATCTCCTGATTCAATTCTTTTGCTTTTTCAGATGTAAATGGAAGTCTTAATAAAATAAACGCATCAGCCAAACCTTGAACACCTAAACCAATTGGTCTATGTCTAATATTTGAGTTTTCTGCCTCCTTAACTGGATAATAATTTCTATCTATAACTTTATTAAGATTTTTAGTTACTCGAACAGTCACATCATATAATTTTTGATGATTGAACTCTCCATCTTCAACAAACATTGGAAGAGCAATTGATGCTAAATTACATACAGCTATTTCATCTTCTGATGTATACTCCAATATTTCTGTACACAAATTTGAAGATCTAATGGTTCCTAAATTTTTTTGATTTGATTTTCTATTTGCAGAATCTTTATATAGCATGTATGGTGTACCAGTCTCAATTTGAGATTCTAGAATTTTTTCCCATAAATCCCTTGCTTTTATAGATTTTCTACCCTTGGATTGCTTCTCATATTTTAAATATAGCTTATCAAACTCATCTCCATGACAGTCATATAACCCTGGACACTCATTTGGACACATTAAAGTCCATTCTTCATTGTTCTCAACCCTTTTCATAAATAAATCTGGCATCCACATTGCATAGAACAAATCTCTAGCTCTCATTTCTTCTTTACCATGATTTTTCTTTAAATCAAGAAAGTCATATATATCAGCATGCCATGGTTCAATATAAATTGCAAAGGAACCCTTTCTTTTTCCACCACCTTGATCTACATATCTTGCTGTATCATTAAAAACTCTTAACATAGGAACTATCCCATTAGATGTTCCGTTTGTTCCGGATATGTATGATCCTGTTGACCTTATATTATGAATTGAAAGACCTATACCTCCTGCAGATTGTGAAATTTTAGCAGTTTGTTTTAGTGTGTCATATATACCATCTATACTATCATCTTTCATTGTCAATAAGAAACAAGATGACATCTGAGGTTTTGGAGTACCAGCATTAAACAGGGTTGGTGTTGCATGAGTAAAGTATTTCTTAGACATTAATTCATAAGTTTCAATTACAGAATCTATATCATCTAAGTGTATTCCCACAGAAACTCTCATTAACATGTGTTGTGGTCTCTCTACAATTTTTCCATTAATTTTTAATAAGTATGATCTTTCAAGAGTTTTAAATCCAAAGTAATCATAGCCAAAGTCTCTGTTGTAGATAATTTTGGAATCTAATAACTCTGAATTCTTCTTAATCACCTTCATTACTTCGTCGGATAATAAGGGTGCTTTTTTACCGGTGATCGGATTTACGTACTCATGTAAATCTTTCATTGTTTCTGAAAAAGATTTAAGAGTATTTTTGTGCAGGTTTGAAACAGAAATTCTTGCAGCTAAAGATGCGTAATCAGGATGAGTAGTTGTCATTGTTGCTGCAATTTCGGCAGCAAGATTGTCTAATTCTGATGTTGTTACACCATCGTAAAGACCTTCAATCACCCTCATTGCAACTCTTACCGGGTCAACCAATTCATTAAAACCATAGCATAGTTTTTTAATTCTAGCAGTAATTTTATCAAACATTATGGGCTCTTTTCTACCGTCCCTTTTTTGTACGTACATATATTATATTTTTTTACTAATTAAAATTACTTGTTTGATAATCTCCTAGAAGTCCTCGTCGAAAGTTATTTTTGAGTCGTCTTTTTTATCATTATTAAGAACACCTGCTTTTTGATATTCAGCAACTCTTTTTTCAAAGAAGTTAGTCTTACCTTGTAGGTTAATCATATCCATAAACTCAAATGGATTTGAAACATTAAATTCTTTTTCACATTCAAACTCATCTAATAGCCTATCTGTAACAAACTCTAGATATTGAGTCATTAATTTAG
>CABWZL010000009.1 GCA_902509805.1 uncultured Bacteroidota bacterium | reverse complement strand
AATAAAATCATCAATAAAATGAAGGTAGATATTCTTGCCTTTGGCGCACATCCAGATGATGTAGAAATGGGATGTGGTGGTACAATAGCTAAGTCAACATCTATGGGTAAAACAGTTGGTATTATAGATCTAACTAGAGGAGAGCTTGGCACGAATGGTTCTGTTGAATTAAGGGATAAAGAAGCAGCTAAAGCTTCATCAATATTAGGCTCAAAATTCAGATTAAATCTTGACTTTGAAGATGGCTTTATCTTTAATAATAAGGAGAACCAAATTGAAGTTATTAAAATCATTAGACACTATCAACCTGATATAATATTATCACCAACTCAATTCGATCGTCATTCAGACCATGGTAAAGCTTCTGATTTAATTTATGAATCAGCTTTTTTAAGTGGTTTAAGTAAGCTGGATACTTCTTACGAAGGAGAAAGTCAAAAAACCTGGAGGCCTAAAATTAATCTTAACTATCAACAGTGGAACGACTTTAAACCAGATATAATAGTAGATATATCCAGTTTTATTGAGATAAAAAAAGAAGCTATTCTAGCATTTAAAAGTCAAGTACTTAAAGATTCCGCTACTAAGTCTACTAAAATCAATTCTGACAATTTCATTGAGAGTATTAAATACAGAGCAAAAAATTACGGTAGATTAATAGATAGAGAATATGCTGAAGCCTTTCAGTCGAGAAAAAATATAGCTATTGATAATATTTTTGATCTTCTATAATTTCTCTTATAATTTCTTTAATATAAATTTCAAAAAGTCTATTTTTGCCACCTAAATGGTGGTTGTAGCTCAGTTGGTTAGAGCGCCTGATTGTGGTTCAGGAGGTCGGCGGTTCGAGACCGCTCTTCCACCCAAGTTAACCGTTACATTACACTAATAAAATAAACCCTTCAGCTAATGAGGGGTTTTTTCTTTAGTTCTCCTTATACATTGTTAATTTCCAAAAAAAGAGGCTAAAAAGCTATTAATTGGCAGAAATTAGACAGTTGAATTAACGTAAAATGGATGTTTAGGGGTTGTAGTTATCTATTTAGAAAAAATCAAGCTTTCCAGGTTCCTCCGTATTGATAATACTTGTTGCCTTTCTTTACTTCCAGCAGACAAGCTTCACACATAAAAACCCAATTTTTTACTGATTTAATGTATCTTAATCTATACATTTTAGAAAAAGATTTTTTACATCTTTCACATTCTTTTTTTCTCATTAAATAAATTCAAGCTATTTCTTCTTTTTTCTTAACCAATCTTTAATCCAAAAGTATGCAGGTATAAAACATATGGCTAATCCTAAAGAAAGAAATACCCATTGATTAATATTTGTTAAATCTTGAATATCATCTGCTAATAAACAAATAATCATCCCAAAAAAAGAAAAGTAATAAGGCTCTGTGTTTTTCATATCTCTAATTTAGAAATTGTTGTCAAGTAAAAGATTAATAAGTCAAAATAAAAGCTCATTAAGATATCTTCCAGGAAAAAGTGTAAAACCTCCAGCGATTATTAATCCAGACCAAAATAGAATTATCATTGACCTTGAATGTGTTTTTACATCACCTCTTTTTATTGCATATAAAGCGTATGGAACTGTAGCAACAGTAATGACAGATAAAATATGTATCCATCCAAAATGATTTAAAAATTGAGGTCCAACTCTTGCATCCATAAAAAAGGATACTGTAGCTTGAAAAAACATTAATACTAAATATATTTTGCCAAATACTCTATGAAGGTTATTTCCTTTTTTGGATATATAAATCAAATAAAAGCCTATAGGTATACAAGGTGTAACAGCAATCAAATGAATTGTCCTTAATGTTTCATACATATACAACTACAATTTAGAAAAAATCAAGCTATCCTGGAGGTCCATCTCCGTGAATATGAACATCATTTAAGTCTACTCCGGTTTTTTTATAGAAATCCTTTCTGAACTCTTTGTTCCTTTTTCTTCTTTCCATTAATTTTTTAATAAACTTCTTAATCATATCTGTAATTTATAAATTTAAAATTAAGAGGGAAAATCATTAATAATTAGATTCACTACATATCCGGAACAAACTATTCCAATTGCATATGCTATATATCTGACTATCCTTGGAATTATTCTAAGTTGCTTTTTAGCATATTCTTCGGCTGAAAAGAGGTTGTATAAACTGCCAAAAACAACAAGCAATATGCTCAATACTCTAATAAATACTAAAACACTTTCATTCATGTTTCAAATTTAGAAAAAATAAAGCTAATTAATGTTAGTGACTGTTATGCTAACATACTTATTAGGAACAGGAGTGTAAGCTAAGCAAACAGCGCACTTATTTTCTTTTTTATTGTCTATGATAAACTCAAACGAAGAACCTTCTTTAATCTCTTCAGAAAAATCACACACACTTTCAAGAGCAAATACATTTTTATATTCAATATTTGAAAACTCATCTGTCCAGCTTTTTTCAATTAACTCTTGTGGAAAATCAGTATCATTTACTTGAATTACATAATTCAAGCAAATACCTTGTTTAACCAGAGTACCTGTGAAAGATTTGTCCTGACTAATTGGTTCTTTATCACAACCAATTATTGACAACAATAAAATAAATATAATTTTTTTGATTTTTTTAATCTTTATCTACTTCAATCTTTTCATCCATATTAGCAATTTCCCATGCTGTATGGAAAATCAATCTTGCTCTCTTAGTTAATAGATTGTAACGAATTTTATCAGGAGTATCAGTCGGCATATGGTAGTCTTCATGTGTTCCGCTAAAATAAAATATTACTGGTATGTTATTTTTCGCAAAATGCCAGTGATCACTTCTTTCATAGAATCTATTTGGATCATCCCATGCGTTAAACCTGTAGTCTAGTTCAAGATTAATGGTTCTCTTATTAACTTTTTCAGAAGTCTCATGAAGCATAGAGCTTAATCTATCTGTTCCAATTAAATAAATATAATTATCATTATTTGACTCTCTGGTTGGATCTGTCCTTCCAATCATATCAACATTTAAATTTGTAATTGTTTTATCAAGAGAGTAGAGTGGGTTTTCAACATAATATTTTGAACCTAGAAGCCCTTTTTCTTCTGCAGCTACATGAAGAATAACAATAGATCTTTTAGGTCTATTACCGTCTAATTCAGCTAGTTTGAATGCTTGAGCTATTTCTAATAAAGCCATTGATCCAGATCCATCATCATCTGCACCATTATAAATTTCACCATCTTCTATTCCTACATGATCTAAATGAGCTGTAAGAACAATATACTCATCAGGGTATACTGAGCCTTCAATAATTGCAGCAACATTTTCTGTTTTAACCCAATCTGTACTTTCAGCAGTAATTAAATTTTCTAATGAGTCAATGTCTGAAGGACTAGCTACCTGCCTTCCAGAAAAGTCAACTAAAAATTTTTGAAAGTAATCTTCTGTATTATCAGCTTTACTAATATCATTAGATTTATAAAAGTTTTTTATAAAGTTAACTGCCAGTTTTTGACCTGGTTCACCTGTATTTCTCCCTTCAAATTCATCAGATGCGAATTCATAAATTAGATCAGTTAATTCTTGAGAAGTTATTGATTCTGCATATTTATCAGATAAATTCTCCTGAGAACAACCAATAGATAATGAAAATATTAAGATTATTAAATTAAAATTTTTCATAATTATTTATTTAGTTTTTATTTCATTTTCAATCCCATTCCATAAAGCAATTCTAGCTTGAAGAGCTTCCTTTGCTATTGATGCTGACTCAGATATTTTAATTGGATCATTGTTGCATAAATATGAAAGCATTTCCATTGACATTGGACCATGGGTATCACCATCAACTTCAATATGTCGTTTAAAGTAATAAATTAATTTATCCAAATCATTATTATCTGAATTTATTCCTTCTATTAAAGGGATAAACATATCAGGTATTAAATCTTCTCTTCCAAAAGTAAAAACTGAAGCTACTTCATGTATATTTCCTCGTTTAATTACAGAAAAAGTAAACTTTAAGAAATCCTTCACATAATCTTTTATTTCCAGTTTATCTATATCACTATCAATTGTTTTTATTTCCTTTAGCGAATTTAGATTTTTAAAAATATTACTTGTATTTAGTCCAAACTCTTCAATTGAGTCAATATACATTTCAAAATGTGATACTGGAGTTCCATTTTGATCTTCATCAGTTTCTTCTCCTGCAACAATTTCATTTATAAGCTTTGCGGTTGTTGAATTACTGCTAGGAAACCAAGGAATAGATAACGAGGTTAGATTTACTTGTAAAAACTTTAGTAAGGACATAAAATCCCACACAGCATAAACGTGAGCATTAGAAAATATTTTTAGATCTTCTATTGTGTTAATATTGTTATATAAAGAGTGATATCTTAATCTATTTTTAAGTGGCTCAAGATCTTTTGTAATATTATTCATTAGTAATAATTTGGGCTCAAATATAAATAATAATTAAATTCATAAAATGGATCAAATATTATTGTTTCTTATATCGTCATTAGCTTTAACCTTAATGCCAGGGCCAGACATATTGTTTGTATTAAATCAAAGTCTTGAAAATAAAAAATCAGGTTTTTTAATTTCATTTGGTCTATGCTCAGGTCTTATAATACACACTCTAATTCTAGTATTTGGACTTTCAGTGTTTATTGAAAGTAATGAGTATATGATTAACTATTTAAAATATTTTGGAACTGCATATCTCTTTTATCTTGCATATGATGAGTTGTCTGTTAAATTCAAACAAACTTCTAAACCAAACAATACTAATTTGTTCTTAAGAGGTTTTTATATGAATCTAGTTAATCCAAAGGTTTTACTTTTTTTTATAGCTTATTTTCCAAATTTTCTTTTTTCTGAAACTATACCTGTCAGTTTTCAGTTTTTGATTTTAGGATTAATATTTATTTCTCAAGCTCTAGTTATATTCTGTTCTATTTCTTTAGCATCAAATAAATTAATTTCTTATTTAAAGTTTGATACCGCTGATTACCGCTTAAGTTATTTTAAAGCCTTCGTTTTTTGTGTTATTGGACTTTCAATCTTATTATTATAGACTAGATATAAATTTGTATCTTTGCATGCAATTAGTTTATAATTAATTGCACTATGATAAATTCAAAATTTGTTGGAGAAGGTTTAACATACGAAGACGTACTCTTAGTCCCTTCTTACTCCACAATCCTCCCTTCTGATGTTTCTCTTAAAACAAGATTCAGTAAAAATATCACTCTAAATCTTCCAATTGTTTCAGCTGCAATGGATACTGTAACTGAAAGTAAAATGGCAATTGCTATGGCTAGTGAAGGTGGTATTGGTGTTATTCATAAAAATATGTCAATTGATGAACAGGCAAATGAAGTAAAACTAGTTAAAAGAGCAGAATCAGGAATGATTATAGATCCGGTAACACTTGATGCAAACTCATTAGTTATTGATGCAAAAAATAACATGAAAAAATATAAAATTGGAGGAATTCCAATTGTCTCAGATACAGGAAAGTTAATTGGAATAGTTACAAACAGAGATTTAAGATTTGAAAAAGATAATTCAAAAAAATTATCTGAAGTTATGACTACTAAAAATTTAATAACTGCAAAAGCTGGTACTTCAATGTCTCAAGCTGAAGATATTCTTCAAACACATAAGATTGAAAAACTACCTGTTGTAGATTCAAAAGGAACACTTATTGGACTAATTACATTTAGAGATATTAATAAACATTCTGAAAAGCCAACATCTAATAAGGATAAATTGGGAAGATTGATGGTTTCTGCTGCTATTGGTACAGATAATGACTATAAAAAGAGAGCTGAAATACTTATTAAAGCTGGAGTAGATGCTCTAGTTGTTGATACTGCACATGCTCACTCAAGTAGAGTAGGTGATGTTTTAAAAAATCTTAAAGACTCCTTTTCAGATATAGATATTGTAGTTGGAAATATTGCTACTGCTGAAGCTGCAAATTATCTTAAAGAGAACGGTGCTGATGGAATTAAAGTTGGAATTGGTCCTGGATCTATATGTACAACCAGAATAGTTGCTGGAGTTGGTTTTCCCCAATTATCAGCAATTTTAGAAGTTTCTGAAGTTCTTAAAAAATCTAAAATACCTTTAATAGCTGACGGAGGTGTTCGATACACAGGGGATATATCAAAAGCTATTGCAGCTGGAGCTGATTCTGTGATGCTAGGCTCACTTCTAGCTGGAACTGAAGAATCTCCGGGTGAAACCATTATTTATGATGGGAGAAAGTTTAAGTCTTACAGGGGTATGGGTTCAGTTGAAGCTATGCAAAAAGGAAGTAAGGATAGATATTTTCAGTCTAATGAATCAGACAAAAGAAAATTGGTTCCTGAGGGCATCGTTGGAAGAGTCCCATATAAAGGACAGTTAAATGAGAGTATTCACCAATTTGTAGGTGGTCTACGATCTGGTATGGGTTACTGTGGTTCTAAGGATATTGAAACATTAAAAAAATCATCAAAATTTGTTAAAATCACAGGCTCTGGAATCAGAGAGAGTCATCCCCATAACGTCTCTATAACAAAAGAAGCTCCTAACTACAGCCCACCAAAACTATAATCTTTGAACAGGTTAGTCACTATACTATTATTTTTATTTCTATTTATTGGGTGTACAAATCTATCAAACAATAGATCTAATGATCTTATAGCCAGAGCAGGTGAGGATTTTTTATATGAAAATGATTTACCAAAATTTATTTCTGAAGAAGATAGTATTAGGAAGTACATAAATTTTGTTGAATCTTGGGCAAAAGAAAAAGTTCTTTATGACCTTTCTCTAGTCAATCTTTCACAATCAAAAAAGAATGAAATTGATGAATTAGTTGATAATTACAAAGTTGACTTATATATTAATTCTTATAAGGATTTAATTGTGAACACAAGAATTGATTCTATTGTATCAATTTCCCAAGTTGATTCCTTTTATAAATTAAATAACATTAATTTTAAATTAAATGAAAATTTAATTAAATATCGATATATAAAGGTTCCTAATGATAATATTAATCTTAGTAGAATTAGAAGATCTATATTAAGAATTAATGAGGAGGATAGACTCTTTTTGGATTCATTAAATTTTCAATTTGCTGATTTAAAACTGAAAGATTCAATTTGGTACACAGAAAGAGATGTTATTTCTTCAATACAATTTATAAATCAACAGAATAAATCTGAATATTTAATTAAAAATAAATTGTTTATAATTGAAGATTCACAATACGTAAATATCTTTATTATTAAGGATATACTTAAATCTGGAAATATTCCTCCAATATCTTATCTTTACGATAGAATAAAGTCAACAATTATCAATCAAAGGAAATTACAATTATTACAAAGTTTAAATAAAGAAATTCTAAATGATGCACTTAAATCAAGGAAATATGAGATTTTTAAATAGTCTGTTTTTATTATTAGTTTTTCAATTCTCTTTTTCTCAAGAGAAAATTAAGATTGATGGGATATCTTCTGTGGTAGGAGACTTTATAATACTTGACTCCGATATAGATAAGGTACTTATTGACATGGAGTCTCAAGGTATTACTACTAGAGGTGTTTCAAAATGTCAATTACTTGGAAAATTAATGGAGGATAAGCTTTATGCTCATCATGCAATTCAAGATAGTCTTGAGCTCTCTGATAATGAAATCTATGACTATGTTGATAGACAGCTTGAATATTTTACTGAACAACTGGGAGGAATTGAAAAAGTTTTAGAATTCTACAAGAAAAGAGATGAAATTTCTTTTAGAGATGAATTATTTGAGATAAATAAAACTCAAAGACTTTCGGAAATGATGCAAGAATCAATTGTTGAAAAAGTTGAAATAACTCCAGAAGAAGTAAGACAATTCTTCCAGAACATTCCAAAAATTGATTTACCTATTTTTGGAACAGAGCTCGAGATTGCTCAAATAGTTATTGAACCAAAAGTTTCTGAAGAAGAGAATCAAAGAATTATAGATCAATTAAAGCTTTTTAGAGAAGATATTCTAGAAGGTGGAATGAGTTTTGCCTCTAAAGCACTTTTATATTCTCAAGATCCTGGATCAAGAAGTAAAGGAGGAAAATATACTTTAAATAGAAAGAAACCCAGGATGGCAAAAGAATTTAGGGATGTAGCCTTCAGCCTTAGAGAAGATGAAATATCACAACCCTTTAAAACTGATTTTGGTTGGCATATTCTTGCAGTAGATAAAATTAGGGGTCAGGAAATTGATATACGACACATTCTGTTGATACCAAAAATTTCAGACGATGAATTGAAATCTGCTAAAGAGAAAGTTGATAAATTAAGAGAAAGAATTGCAAATGATGAAATTACATTTTCAGATGCTGCTCTTAGATTCTCTGATGAAAGAGAAACTAGGTTAAATGGAGGTGTACTTATTAATCCAAGTACTAATGATACCAGATTTGAGCTAACAAAGATGGATCCTTTACTATATTCACAGGTAAAAGATTTAAATGATAATCAGATGAGTATGCCACTATTAGATAATACTGATAATAGCGTGTCCAAGTATAAGATTTTGAAAATAACAAATAGATTCGATGAGCATAAAGCCGAGTTTTCTCAAGATTACGTTAAAATTAAAGAATTAGCACTTACTGATAAACAGCTAAAAACTATCAAAAAGTGGATGGAAGAGAAAATTGAAGAAACATTTGTAAATGTTAATGCAGATAGTAGTTATTGTGATTTTGTTTATAATTGGATAAAAGAGTAAGAACTACTTGAAGTATTTCTTTGGTACAATTAACATTCCAAAGCACTCTCCTCCATGTTTGTCTATGTTCTTGTGGTGTATTTTATGTGCTCTTCTTACGCCCCTAGCATATTTATTATCTATATTTCTAAATATTCTAAATCTTTGATGAATAAATATATCGTGAACTATAAAGTAAGCTAATCCATACATACCAATACCAATAGCAATTGGAAGTCCTAACCAAAAACCTTGCCCCCACAGTACAACAAAAGTAATGCTTAAAAAAGCATAGAAAAAAAAGAATAAATCATTTCTTTCAAACCATGATTTATGATCCTTTTTGTGATGATCTTTGTGAAGTATCCAGAGAGGACCATGCATTAAGTACTTGTGGTTAAACCATGCTGTGAATTCAGTAACTATAAACGTAACTAATACTGTAAAAACCCAAATAATTATATCCATTGAATTAAATTTAATTGATACTTAACATAAGATCTTGCAATTACAAGAAACTTTTGATGATTATGAATTCTAATCCTTTTTTTAACAATATTTTCAGAGGATGTACGTTTTAATTTTTTCAACAATTTATTATAATACCTGTAAGCTATATAAACTGCAAATTTTGAATTTTTTGGAAGCTTAGCTATACCTTTGACTGCATTTGCAAAGTCTTTCTCAATTTCTAAAATAATTTCTTTTTTTGCTTTATCATTAAAGTTATTCATATCAACATTTGGAAAATAGACCCTGTTTAAAACATTTGAATCATCTTTTAAATCTCTTAAAAAATTAACCTTTTGAAATGCAGAACCTAATGATATGGCGAATGGACTTAGTTCAGTGAAAGATTCTTCAGAACCTTTGACAAATATCTTTAAACACATTAAACCAACAACATCTGCTGATCCGTATATGTATTTTTTGTATTCTTCTACACTTTTATATTCTGTTTTTTCTAAATCCATTTTCATACTATCTAGAAATGAGTTTATCAAACCCTTTGGAATTGAATATTTATTGACAGTATATTGAAATGAATTAAGGATAGGATTTAAACTGATTTTATTATCAACACTTCTCCACAACTCTTTTTCAAAATCATCTAATAATTCTTTTTTAGGATATTCATGAAATGTATCTACTATTTCATCTGCTAGTCTAACAAAACCATATATATTAAATATATCTTGTCTTATTGTTTTGGAAAGTAGACTGCTTGAGAAGTAAAAAGATGTACTATATCTCTTTATTACAAGTTTACTACAGTCATTTGAAACTTTATCGAAGATTGATTTCATACTACAAAAATAAGTAAAAAGAGTAAATCAATTCATATCTTTGAAAAATGGAAAAAACTTTAATTTATCATTACACATCTCTTTCTCATTTAATTGAAATTTTTAAAGTAGGAAAGATACTTACATCTCAAACTGAGAAGATGCTGAAAGTCAAAAAACCAGGTCTTTGGTTTACAACTAATTCTAAATGGGAATATTCAGCATTTAAGAGATTTAATGATGGAAAAAAAGAGTTTGACCTTAATACTCCTGAGGAATTTGAGAAGTATATTGGATGTGCAAGATTTGTTACTAATTTAAACTCACTCTTTGTAACATTTGCAAAATACAAGCATAAGTCAAAAGTTAATCCTCTTTTGTGGGATAAAATGGCTGAATTAGGTAAATCAAAAGGAGCTGACCCATCTGAGTGGTATGCTACTTTTAGTCCTCTAAGTATAAATAATCTTGATATTGAAGTTTATGAGAATGGAGAATGGCATAATCTAAAGAAAGAGGGGGGAGAGTTTGATTCTGATTTATTTAATCGAAATCTGGAGAAAACTTTTGTTTTTAAGAAAGGTAAAGAGATGGAAGAAAAAATGTTAAAAGAATACCAAGCTAATCAACCCAAGCCGGATACTGTAACTGACGATATAGAATCAACTGTAGAAGCTGAGAAAAATATTATAGAGGAGAAACCTGTTAAGGAAGCTGCTGTAGAGGAGAAACCTGTTAAGGAAGCTACTGTAGAGGAGAAACCTGTTAAGGAAGCTGCTGTAGAGGAGAAACCTAAATCAAAAGGAATATTTTCCGGTATTAAAAGTTTGTTTAGAAAAAAATAAACTAATCCAATAGATAAAAGCTGAAGTGCCTACGAGAGGACTCGAACCTCCACCAGCATAAGCTGACTACCCCCTCAAGGTAGCGTGTATACCAATTTCACCACGTAGGCAATAAAAATAATGGGTAGTGACCTGGCTGGGGCTCGAACCCAGGACCCTCTCCTTAAAAGGGAGATGCTCTACCAACTGAGCTACCAGGTCTGAAAAAGAGGTCAAATATACATTGAAATATTGATTATGCAATGATCTTTTTTATTATAAATTTGTTACTTAAATTAAAATGTTGAATACTATTTTTTTAATTGGATATATGGGGGCAGGTAAATCTATTGTTGGTAGATTATTATCTCAAACAAATGGTTTTAAGTTCTATGATCTAGATGATTATATTGAAGAGAAAGAGGGTAAAAAAGTGTCTGAAATCTTTGATAAAAAAAATGAGGTCTACTTTAGGAAAATTGAAAACAGATATCTAAAAGAAATTTCTTTGCTAGAGGAAAATAAGATAATATCTACTGGAGGGGGAACTCCTTGTTTTCAGAATAATTTAAATATAATTAATGAATCTCCAAATTCAACTTCGATATATCTTAAGGCAAATATTGACACTTTAGTTAATAGATTAAAAGATACGGTTAATAATCGTCCTTTAATTTCACATTTAAATGATCAAAGTCAATTGAAGGAATTTATCACAAAACATTTATTTGAGAGAAGTTATTATTATGAAAAATCAAAGATTAAACTTTTAACAGATAACTTTAAGCCTATTGAAGTTGTGAAATTAATTACTAGTAAATTAGCTTAAATATACTCTAAATCCTTTTTTTTCATCGATTATAACGTCTACATGTTCGTTTACTGATGTAGATAAACTCAACCCAAAATAATCAATCTTTACTGGAAATAACGCATGATCCCTATTTATTATTACGGAAGTTTTTATTTTTAGTGGGTTATATTGAATAAGATCGCTTATAACTAATTGCATAGTTTTTCCAGAATGCGAAACATCACCAACAATTAGTATAGATTCATTTCTAACATCAAATTCTTTATCATATAAAATAGAATCACTTTCAAGATTTACTTTAATTAATTCAATTTCTAGCTTAGATATTTTGTTCAAGTGAGCTATCAGTTTCTCTGCAATTAATTTACCATTATCTGAGATTCCAAATAAGATAATTTTTGACCTGTCTATATTGTCTTCTAAAATTTGTAATCCGATTCTTTGAATTTTATTTTCAACATCTGTATAATCTAAAATTAAGTTTTGAATAGTTAGTTTTTTCATGAGAATACTCTTTTAGATAAATAAAGTATTATTGTATCTTCGCACTAAATTATGAAGAAAAAATTATTTTTTCTATTTCCTGTTTTATTATTCTTTATTCAATGTGATAAAGACGACAATACGACACCTACATATACCATTAGAGATTATAGTGAGCAAGTTCTAGTTGATCAAGATCTTCTTGAAACATACTTAAAAACTCATACTTATAATTATGAAGATTTTAATAATGAATCTGATGTTAAAATAAAACTTGATACAATCACTAATGATTCTTCAAGATTATCTCTCTTTGAACAGGCAAGTGTAAAAACAGTTGATGTTACAGATACTGACGGTCAAATTACTTCTCACAACCTATATTATATTATAGCTCGTGAAGGTTCAAATAGACAACCTTCAGTGGCTGACTCTGTTTATGTTGCTTATGATGGAAAACTTATTGACGGAAGCTCATTTGATAATCGTAAATTTCCTATTTGGATAGATTTAGCAAATTCTCTTCAAGGTTTTAGAGAGGGCGTTTCAGAACTAAGAACAGGCAAGTATCTGGAAAACTCTAATGGAACTATTGAATATAACTCTTTTGGTGTTGGTCTGTTTTTTATTCCATCAGGAATAGGTTACTATGAAAATACAAGTTCTGGTATACCTGAATATTCTCCATTAATCTTTGCCGTAAAACTAATGACTCACACTGATACAGATCATGACAATGATGGAATATTATCGATTTTTGAAGATATAGATGGTGATAATAAACCATTTGGGGATGATACTGATGGTGATAATTTATGGAATATGTATGATGTTGATGATGATGGTGACGGAGTACTAACAGTAAATGAATTAGATAAGAACAATGACTCTATTATAGATGATTCTAATAATGATGGAATTCCTGACTATCTAGATCCAGATAACTAATTATTTTTCTTTTTAAATAATCCATAAGGAATATCATATGATAGATTTAATGTTAATTTATTTGTGGTTATATCAACATTAGCATTTTCAAGATCAACTCCATTAGCATTAATAATTAATAATTCTTTGTTGTTAAGGCCTCTTTCATATCTTAAACCCAGGCTTAAAGATCTAAATTTAACCCTTGATCCAAGAAGCAAACTCAATGTGTATTTGTCTTTGATATCTTCTAAATCAAAGTTACTTGAGTTAGAAAGACTATACTTGAATGAGGGACCTGCAAAAACGCTTATTGGACCTAAAATTTTGTATCCAAATATTATAGGCACTTGAATATCAGTTGATTTATATGAATGTTCTGCTATATTAATAGATTGATCTAATATTGAATTTCCATCATATGCAGTGGCATTTTTAGATTTTGAAAAAATAAGATTAAATTCTGGCCTAATGTAGAAAGTTATTAAGTCAATTTCAGTAAATACTCCAAATTGAAAACCTGTTGAGTTCTTGATATCAAGATTATAATTATCAATTTTATTTTTGATATTCTCTATTGATCCAAAATTATCATCATTAAGACCGAAGTTTACCCCTAAATTACCTTGGGAAAATAGATTGGAAGAAAAAAATATAATTAATATGAATATATATCTCATGCTTAATTATGAGCAATAAGTGTGCCATCCATTATTTCCTTTTAAGAACATTAATTACAGATTCACAAATTGAAGAATTATTCAATCCATATTTATCCATAAGTTGTGATGGTGTTCCTGATTCACCAAATGTATCCTTAGTACCAACAAATTCTTGAGGAACTGGCATTTTTGTTGTTAGTAGTCTAGAAATACTTTCACCTAGTCCACCATATATATTGTGTTCTTCAGCAGACACGAGACATCCTGTTTTAGAAACTGATTCTAAAATAATATCTTCATCTAATGGTTTAATCGTGTGAATATTTATTATTTCAGAATTTATTCCTTTTTTAGATAAAGTCTCTGATGCTTTTAATGCTTCCCAAACAAGATGACCTGTAGCTACAATTGTAACATCTGAGCCTTCTTTTAGTTTTAATCCTTTTCCAATTTCAAATCTTTGAGATACATCTGTGAAATTTGCAACTTTGGGTCTCCCAAATCTCAAATAAACAGGACCTTCATGATTAGAAATCGCAATGGTAGCAGCTTTAGTTTGATTAAAGTCACACGTATTAATTACGGTCATCCCAGGAAGCATCTTCATTAACCCAATATCTTCTAATATTTGATGAGTAGCACCATCTTCACCTAAAGTTATTCCTGCATGAGAAGCACATATTTTAACATTCTTATTAGAATAGGCTACTGATTGTCTAATTTGATCATATACTCTTCCAGTTGAAAAGTTTGCAAATGTTCCTGTAAAAGGTATTTTTCCACCAGTTGCAAGTCCAGCTGCAAGCCCAATCATATTTGCTTCTGCAATTCCTGCTTGAAAAAATCTTTCAGGGTTTTCTTTTGCAAATTCATTCATTTTTAATGAACCAGTAAGATCTGCACATAATGCTACAACATTTTTATTTGATCTTCCTAGTTCTGTAAGTCCTTCTCCAAAACCAGATCTTGTATCTTTATCTCCTTGATTTATATAATTTTCCATATTAATAGTCACCTAAAGTTTCAGGATTTTGATTTAACGCAATTTTAAGTTGTTCATCATTTGGTGCTTTTCCATGCCATTCATGAGTATGCATCATAAAGTCAACACCGTTACCCATTACTGTCTTCATTAAAATCACTACAGGTTTTCCTTTTTTTGAATTTTCTTTAGCTGTACTTAATGTCTCATAAATCATGTCTAAAGAATTTCCTTTATCAACTTCAAGAACTTTCCATCCAAATGATTCAAATTTTTGATTTAAATCTCCTATATCCAAAACATCCTCTGTTGAACCATCTATTTGTTGTCCATTAAAGTCAACAGTAACAATTATGTTGTCAACTTTATTAGCTGAAGCATACATAAATGCTTCCCAATTTTGACCTTCTTGAAGCTCTCCATCTCCAGTTAAAACATATACAAGGCTAGGATCATTATTTAATTTTTTAGATAGTGCTATTCCTAAACCAACTGAAACTCCTTGGCCAAGTGAGCCAGAGGAAATATTTATTCCAGGTAAACCGTCATGATTGGTTGGATGTCCCTGAAGTCTAGAATTAATTTTTCTAAAAGTATCTAATTCTTTTATATCAAAATACCCACTTCTAGCAAGAGTGCTATAATAGACTGGTGATATATGACCATTAGATAAAATAAACATATCTCTTTGGTTACCATCACCCTCAAGAATTCTTTTGTAAAGGGTAACAAAAAATTCAACACAACCAAGCGAACCACCAGGATGACCAGAATTAACTGTATGAACCATTCTTAAAATATCTCTACGAACTTGGGGGACTAACTTTTCTAAATCTTCATTCATATGCTGGTAAATGTATGATTAAACATAGGAGAAACAAAACTCTTTAAATTCTTTTTATCATTAATTTCATAGAAATAATTAACAATATATTTATGATGTTAATTACTTTACTAATTTTGATTTTATGAAGATTATAGATAAGTATATAATCAAAAAATATCTAACTACTTTTTTTGTGATGTTTGGTTTATTTATTCCAATAGGAATAATGGTTGATTTTGCAGAAAAGATTGATAAGTTTAGAGAAAATGAGGTTCCTGCTGACTTAATATTAAGTTATTACATTGATTTTGTGTGGTATTTTGGAAGTCAGCTTTATCCAGTTTTTCTTTTTTTAGCAGTTATCTTCTTTACATCCAGATTAGCTAATAATACTGAAATTACTGCTATTTTATCTTCAGGTCTTTCTTTTCAAAGGTTTACTAAGCCATACTTTATTTCAGCATCTTTAATTGTTTTATTTGCACTTTTTGCAGGTATGTTTGTAGTTCCAAAATCTAATCAAAATTTTAATGAATTTGTTTCTGAATATGTTAAGTCTGAGGAAAAAAGAAAAACATCTAGACTCTTTAAACAAATAAATGATAAAGAATATATTTATGTTAGTGCTTACGATCCTTCTAGAAAAAGAGGATTAAATTTTACTCTTGAAAATTTTGATGGGAATGAGTTAAAACATAAAATAACAGCTACTACTATTAGATGGGATGATTCTATATTTAGATTAACTAATTTTGTTAAAAGATCGATTATTGGGGATCAAGAAATTATAAAAAAAATTACAAGAAAAGATACTATTCTGGATTTTGATATTGATGATTTAGCTCCTTTAAATTACGTTGCGGAAACTTTAAATTTCTTTGAATTAAATGAATTAATTCGTTACGAAAGAAGAGCCGGTTCACCTTTGATTAATTCTCATTTACTTGTTCGTCATAAGCGATATACAATACCTCTTTCTTGTTTTATTTTGACCTTGATAGCTATATCAGTTTCATCATTCAAAAAGAGGGGTGGTACCGGAAGTAATCTTGCTATTGGAGTATCTCTAGGTTTCTTATTTATATTTTTAGATAAAATTTTCAGCGTACTAGTAATAAAGTCAAACTTTTCACCAGCTATAGCTTCTTGGGGAATACTTTTTGTCTTTCTTAGTATTGCTCTTTTTTTATTAAAAAAAGCAATTAGATAGATTACATAATTAAACTATATTTACAAAAATCTTAGCTATGGAGTTTTTAGAATTTGAAGTTCCTATAAAAGAAATTTTAGATCAAATTGATAAGTGTAAGTCTATTGAAAATGAAAGTGATGTTGATATAACAAAGACTTATAATCTTCTTCAAAAAAAATTAGTTGACGCAAAGAAAGATGTTTACGGAAATCTATCTGCTTGGCAAAAAGTCCAACTATCACGTCACCCAAATAGACCTTATACTTTAGATTATATAAATAATATCTGTGGAGAATCATTCCTTGAATTACATGGCGATAGAAACGTTGGTGATGACAAAGCTATGATAGGAGGATTGGGTAAAATTGACGATCACTCTTATATGTTTGTGGGTACTCAAAAAGGATATAATACAAAAACTAGACAGTATAGGAATTTTGGAATGTCTAATCCAGAAGGATATAGAAAAGCACTAAGATTAATGAAGCAAGCAGAAAAATTTAATATTCCAATAGTCACATTAATCGATACTCCAGGGGCATTTCCTGGACTTGAGGCAGAGGAGAGAGGCCAAGGTGAGGCAATTGCAAGAAATATTTATGAAATGATGAATATTAAGGTTCCAATAATATGTATCGTAATTGGAGAAGGAGCCTCAGGAGGGGCATTAGGTATAGGTGTTGGAGATAAAATTTTAATGCTTGAAAATACTTGGTATTCTGTTATTTCTCCAGAATCATGTTCATCTATTCTTTGGAGAAGCTGGGATCATAAAGAGGAAGCTGCTGAAGCTTTAAAGCTTACTGCAAAAGATATGCTTAAGAATAAATTAATTGATAAAATTATTGATGAACCTCTTGGAGGAGCTCATTATAATCCATCTGAAGCATATCAGTCTGTTAAAGAAAACATTTTATACTTTACAAAAAAAATAAGATCATTGTCAAAAGATAAAATGATTGAATCTAGAAGGAAAAAGTTTACTAAAATCGGAAACTTTAAAGGTTAATATCAGTATTAACAAAATCGACTACTTATTAACAAATTATTTGTTTAAACTTTAAACTAATATCACAAGTTAAATGTGATCCTAAAAAAATCATTTTCCATACATTTACTAAATGGAAAAAAGGAACCCCCTTAAAATTTATGAAACTGAAAATCAAGCTGTAGTAAACTTGTCTGATGGTAAAATCCCACCACAAGCAATTGATTTAGAAGAAGCTGTTTTAGGAGCTATGCTTATTGATGAAAAGGGTGTTAATGAAATAATTGAATTACTATCTCCAGAAGTCTTTTATAAAAGATCTCATCAGCTTATTTATGAATCTATAGAAAGACTTTTTAGAGAATCTGAACCAATTGATTTATTAACTGTTTCTGCAGATTTAAAAAAGAATAAAAATTTTGAACCTGCAGGAGGTGATTTTTATTTAATCAGTCTTTCTCAAAAAGTTTCATCCTCTGCTCATATTGAATTTCATTCTAGAATCATACTTCAGAAATATATTCAAAGAAAATTAATTACAATTTCTAATGAAATTATTCAGAAGTCATACAATGAAAGTACTGATGTGATGGATCTTTTAGATGAAGCTGAATCAAAATTATATGATGTTGCACAAGGAAATATCAAAACCTCAACTGAATCTGCTCAAAACCTTGTAATTAGAGCTAAGACTAGAATCGAGGAAATTGCAAAACAAGAGGGACTTAGTGGAGTTTCAACAGGATTTGAAAAGCTTGATGCGCTTACTTCTGGTTGGCAACCAAGTGATCTTGTAATTGTTGCAGCAAGACCGGGTATGGGAAAAACTGCCTTAGCACTTTCTATGGCAAGAAATATCTCAGTTAAACAAGGAATTCCTGTTGCCTTCTTTTCACTTGAAATGTCTTCAGTTCAGCTTATTACTAGATTGATATCATCTGAAACAGGTTTATCTTCTGATAAACTTCGAACAGGTAAACTTGAACCGCATGAATGGAAACAACTAAATATTAAAGTTACAGATCTTGAATCAGCACCACTATTTATAGATGATAGTCCATCTTTAACAATTTTTGAATTAAGAGCTAAAGCAAGAAGGTTAGCTTCATCTCATGGGATTAAACTTATAATTATTGATTATTTACAGTTGATGAACATAGGTTCTTCTAATAAAGCCGGTAACAGAGAACAAGAAATTTCAACTATATCAAGAAATCTTAAAGCACTAGCTAAGGAACTAGATATTCCTGTAATTGCATTATCTCAGCTTTCAAGAGCTGTTGAAACTAGAGGTGGTACTAAAAGACCAATTTTGTCTGACCTTAGAGAGTCTGGTGCAATTGAGCAAGATGCTGATATTGTTTCCTTTCTTTATAGACCAGAATACTATGGTATTACAGAATGGGATGATGATATGAAAACACCTTCTGAGGGTCAAGGAGAATTTATTGTAGCTAAACATAGAAACGGAGCATTGGACTCAATTAAGCTTAAATTTATTCCTAATCTTGGAAAATTTGAAGATCTGGGAGGTTTTGACTCACCATTTGAGTTTCAATCGAAACTTAATCCTGAAAATAAATTAAGCGACTTTAGTGAACCTACTAATAAAGATGATGATGATGATGATATGCCTTTCTAGATATCATAAAATTTAATACTCTCCTTAAACATTCAGTTTAAAGCAAAAAAAAAGCCCCATTGGGGCTTTTTTATATTGTAATAGGGGAAATTAAATAACTTTTACGTTAATAGCATTTAAACCTTTATTACCTTCTTTTAATTCAAATTCTACTTTATCTCCCTCTGCTATCCTGTCAATAAGACCTGAAACATGAACGAAATGTTCTGTATCGTTATCATCTTCTTTAATAAAACCATATCCTTTGGTCTCGTTGAAGAATTTTACTAATCCTGTACTCATATTTTAATTTTTAATAATTTTAGCGAAATTACTCTAATATTTTAATAAATCAATTTTATTTCTAATTTTTTAACGATTTAATAAAAAAGATTTAAGAAAGTCATTTATATCTCCGTTTAATATATTCTCAGTATTTCCTGATTCAAAACCAGTTCTAACATCCTTTACAATTTTATATGGATGGAGAACATAGTTCCTTATTTGTGAACCCCATTCAATTTTCTTTTTAGATTCTTCTATTTTCTTTTTTTCTTCATTATTCTTTTGTATTTCAATTTCATATAGTTGAGATTTCAATAACATTAAGGCTTTTTCCTTATTATCTAGTTGTGATCTTGTCTCAGAATTCTCAATGGTTATTCCTGTTGGTTTGTGTTTTAATCTTACAGCTGTTTCGATTTTATTTACACTTTGACCACCTGCTCCGCCTGATCTCATTGTGTCCCATGTAAGGTCAGATGAGTTAATAATAACCTCAATAGTATCATCAACTAAAGGGTAAACATAAATTGATGCAAAAGATGTATGTCGTTTAGCATTACTATCGAATGGAGATATTCTCACAAGTCTATGCACTCCATTTTCTCCTTTTAACCAACCAAATGCATATTCACCATCAATTTGAATTGTTGCAGTTTTAATTCCAGCAACATCTCCTGACTGATTATTTAATTCTTTGATTTTAAAATTATTTTTTTCGCCCCACATTAGATACATTCTCATCAACATTTCAGCCCAATCACAGGACTCCGTACCACCTGCACCTGCAGTTATTTGGAGTATTGCACTCATTTTATCCTCTTTCTTACTCAGCATCATTTTAAATTCTATGTCTTCTAATGAAATAAGTAACTTATCGAAAGATTCATTAATTTCTGCTTCAGTAACTTCCTTATTCAAAAGAAATTCACTTAGAACTATAACATCATCATATTGAATATTAAGATCTAAGAATTCAGATAATTGCTTTTTTAGACTTTGTATTTTTTTTACAATTTGCTCTGCTTCTTTAGGTTTAGACCAAAAGTCAGGAGAGGAAGATTCTTTTTCAAGCTTATTAAGAATCTCATTTTTTGATTCTACGTCAAAGATACCCCCTTAACGTATCAATACGTTTCTTAACTCCTTTTATATTTTCCTTTGAAAACATGTCTCAAATTAATTATATGAATTCGAAAAAAAAAATTATATTTCTAAAAAATTGGTTATGAAAAAATTTCTTTTGTCATTTATTTTAATTTCAAACTTTTCTTTTTCACAAGAAACAGATTTTCAGGGTTTTATGAATTTTTCATATAGTGATGATTCTGGTAAAATAATTCTTGAAATTGATAAGCTAGACGATGAGTTTCTTTATATAAATTCGTTAAGCAGAGGAGTAGGTAATAATGATTTGGGATTAGATAGGGGGCAACTGGGAAATTCTAGAATTGTTTATTTCACTAAAAGAGGCAATAAAATCCTATTAATTCAGCCTAACTTAAGATATATATCTAACTCATCCAACGAACTTGAAAATAAAGCTGTAGAGGAAGCTTTTGCAAGATCTGTATTATTTGGTTTTGAGATAGTTGAAAAATCAGCTGAATCATTTAAAATTGATTTAACACCATTTTTATTAAATGATGCTCATGGAGTCTCACAAAGATTAAGATACTCAAATTCAGGCTCTTATAGTCTTGATAAATCTATGTCAGCTATTGATTTACAGAGGACAAAGGCTTTTCCTGAAAATATTGAGTTTGATGTTCTACTTACATTCAAGGGCAATCCCTCAGGTAATCTAGTTAGAAGTGTAACACCAACAGCTACTAACCTTACCGTGAATCAACACCACTCTTTCGTTAAACTTCCGGATAATAATTACAACAAAAGAAAATTTGATCCAAGAAGTGGAAGTAATCCATTTATAGTTTATGATTATTCTACTCCTATAGATGAAAAATTAGAGCAAAGATTTATTGTTAGGCACAGATTGAATAAAAAGAACCCTAATGATGAAATTGGTGAACCTGTAGAGCCTATAATTTATTATATAGATAACGGAACTCCCGAACCAGTTAAGACAGCATTAATTGAAGGAGGGAATTGGTGGAATCAAGCTTTTGAAAGTGCAGGTTATAAAAATGCTTTCAGAATTGAAGTTTTACCTGAAGATGCTGACCCAATGGATGTAAGGTATAATCTAATTCAGTGGATTCATAGGTCAACAAGAGGTTGGAGTTATGGTGCAAGCATAGTAGATCCCAGAACTGGTGAAATTATTAAAGGTCAAGTCAGTCTCGGAAGTTTAAGAGTTAGACAAGATTACATGATTTTAAGTGGATTAGTAGATAACCCTAATAATATTCAAAATAAGTCTTTAATTAAAAAAACTTCTCTTGATAGAATTAGACAGTTATCTGCCCATGAAATAGGACATACTTTAGGATTTGCTCACAATTATATATCTAGTGCTAATAATAGATCATCAGTAATGGATTATCCTCATCCAAAAATAGATTTAGTAGATGGTGAAATAAGTATTGCTGATGCATATTCAGAAAATATAGGTGACTGGGATAAAGTAAGTGTACAATACGCTTACAGGGATTTTCCAAATACAAAAAATGAAAATAATGAGTTAGATAAAATTATTAATGAAGCTCAAAAAAATGGATTATATTTTTTAAGTGACTCAGATTCAAGACCTGTAGGAAGCGCTAATGCATTTTCACACTTATGGGATAATGGTGAACTTCCTTACAAAGAATTAAATAAGCTTTTAAAAGTTCGTGATTTAGCGTTAAAAAATATTGACTTGGACAACCTAGTTGAAGGTGAACCTTATGACAGAATAGAAGATATTTTAGTGCCGATTTATATGTTACATAGGTATCAGATTGAAGCTGCTGCTAAAGCTATTGGAGGAGTAGATTATCTTTATTTTGTCAAAAATAATGATAATGATAAAATCAAGTTTGTTGATAGTAAACTTCAAAGGAAATCCCTTGAGTCTTTATTAAGTGTTTTAAAACCAAAGAACCTTGTTCTTCCTAATAATTTAATTGATATTTTATCTCCTAGATCATTTAGAAATCCTAGAACAAGAGAAAACTTTGTTTCTAATACTGGTGTTACTTTCGACTATATTAATACTTCAAGTTCTTTAATTAATCACACTTTAACTTTTCTATTAAACTCTGAGAGAATTAATAGAATTAATCAACAAAATATATTTGGAGATGATATTTTAACTCTTGAAAATTATTTAGCGGAAATAAGTAAATCAATTTTTGATAATAAAAAATTGAATACTTACGAAAAATCAGTTAATAAAAATACTTCATCACTTTATTTAGATCATCTTTTTATGTCTTTTAACAACTCAAGAACAAATGATTTATCAAAGTCCATAATACTTGCAAGTATTATGGATACCATGAATAATTTATCTAATAATCTTAATAATTATAATCGTTTTTTAATAAATAAAATTGATGGATTTTTAAGTAATCCTGATCAATATAAACCAATTGAAAAGACAAAGATTCCAGATGGGTCTCCTATTGGAAATTTTTCATGTGATTACTAGTTTTTTTATTTAAATTTGTTGTTTATCTAAATGATCTAATGTCACAAGACAATAAACCTTTCAATAACATACTGGAGCTTATTGGTAATACACCTCTTATCAAACTAAATAAGATAACTAAAGACTTTCCAGGCTCTTATTTTACAAAATATGAAGCTTTTAATCCAGGACATTCAAATAAAGATCGAATTGCACTTCATATTTTAAATCAAGCTGAGAAGAAAGGGTTGTTAAAAAAAGGAAGTACAATAATTGAAACTACATCTGGTAATACTGGCTTTAGTATTGCAATGGTTTCTCTTTTAAAAGGATATAAATGTATTCTAGCAGTTAGTTCAAAAGCTTCTAAGGATAAAATTAATATGATGAAATGCTTGGGTGCGGATATATATGTATGCCCTTCTAATGTCTCTTCTGATGACTCAAGATCTTATTATGAAGTAGCCAAGAGACTTAATAATGAAATTGAAGATTCAGTATATATTAATCAGTATTTCAATGAATTAAATGTTGAAGCTCACTACCAAACAACAGGACCCGAAATTTGGAATCAAACTGATGGGAAAATCACTCATTTAGTTGCATGTAGTGGAACTGGCGGGACTATATCTGGAATAGGTCGTTTTCTTAAAGAGAAAAATAGTAAAATTAAAATAATCGGTGTAGATGCTTATGGATCAATACTAAAAAAATACCATGAGACAGGTAAAATAGATCCTAATGAAATTTATTCATACAGAATTGAGGGGTTAGGGAAAAATATAGTTCCTTCAGCTACTGATTTCAAAATTATTGATAAGTTTGTTAAAGTGACTGATTCTGATAGTGCTCATATGGCTAGAGAAATTACTTTAAATGAGGGTTTGTTTGTTGGTTACACATCAGGTGCAGCATTTCAAGCTACAAATATTCTAAATGAAGAAAATGAGTTTAATAAGGATAGTTTAGTTGTGGTTGTATTCCCAGATCATGGTTCAAGATATCTTAGTAAGATTTATTCAGATGAATGGATGAATAATCAAGGATTTTATGATAGTGCTTTCTATCAGCCTAAAAAAAATTCTATTAATTATATATAAAAACTATGCAAGATTTATTCGAAAAAATATATAAAAATAAAGGTCCTCTAGGAAAGTGGGCTTCAATAGCTGAAGGTTATTTTGCTTTCCCAAAACTAGAAGGACCGATATCAAATAGAATGAAATTTAATGGTAAAGAAGTTATTACATGGAGTGTAAATGATTATTTAGGTCTTGCTAATCACCCAGAGGTTAGAAAAACTGATGCTGAGGCTGCTAAGGATCATGGAAGTGCATACCCTATGGGTGCACGTTTAATGTCAGGTCATACTGAATTTCATGAGAAACTTGAAGCTCAATTAGCTGCCTTTACCTCAAAGGAGTCAGCTTATCTATTAAATTTTGGTTATCAAGGTATTCTCTCAACAATAGACTCTCTGGTATCAAAGAATGATATTATTGTTTATGATATTGATGCTCATGCGTGTATAATAGACGGTGTGAGACTTCATATGGGTAAAAGATTTACATACCTTCATAATGACATGAAAAGTCTTGAGAAAAATCTTGAAAGAGCAACCAAAATGGCTGAACAAACAGGAGGTGGTATATTGGTTATATCTGAAGGTGTTTTTGGTATGAGAGGAGAACAAGGAAAGCTTAAAGAAATTGTTCAAATGAAGAATAAATTTAAATTTAGATTATTGGTAGATGATGCACATGGTTTTGGTACTCTCGGAAAGACTGGTGCAGGAACTGGAGAGGAACAAGGTGTACAGGATCAGATTGATGTTTATTTTGCAACTTTTGCTAAATCAATGGCTTCTACTGGTGCTTTTATTTCTGGTGATAGTGAAATAATTGGCTACCTAAGATATAATATGCGTTCACAGGTATTTGCAAAATCCCTTCAAATACAACTTGTTATAGGTGCACTTAAAAGATTAGAATTACTTAAGACTAAACCTGAGTTGAAAAATAAACTATGGGAAAATGTTAATAAGCTTCAATCTGGATTAAAGGAAAGAGGTTTTGATATTGGTTCAACTCAAAGTTGTGTAACACCAGTATATCTTCAAGGTAGTATTCCAGAGGCATTTGCACTAGTAAGAGATTTACGTGAAAATTATCAAATATTTTGTTCAATAGTCGTATATCCTGTCGTTCCTAAAGGGATTATTCTACTTAGACTCATCCCAACATCTTCTCACAATGAAATTGATATTATTGAGACACTTGATGCTTTTGCTTCTATTAGAGAAAAGTTAAAAGACGGAGTTTATAAAAAGTCACCTGAAGGAATTAAAGAATCAGCTGATTAGTCATTATCATTTAACATCACAGGCATTACTAGCATAGTGATTGACTCCTTAGATTCACCGCTCTCGTTTAAAGGTCTAATAATACCAGCTCTATTAGGATGAGACATTGAAAGAGTAATCATATCAGATTCCAAATTGTTTAACATTTCAATCAAAAATTTTGAGTTAAAACCAATTTGTATGTCATCACCAGAGTATTGACATTCTAAGTTTTCATCAGCTTTGTTACTAAAATCAAAATCTTCTGCACTTATATTTAATAATGATCCAGCAAGTTTAAGTCTAATTTGATTGGTAGTTTTATTAGAGAATATACTTACTCTTCTTGCGGAATTTAGGAATAACTGCCTGTCGATTGTTAAAACATTTGGATTGTCTTTTGGAATGACAGCTTCATAATTAGGAAATTTACCATCAATTAATCTACATGTAATTGATGATTTATCAAATATAAATTTAGCATTTGAGTCATTGTGTTGAATAGTCAAATCAGAACCTTCAGTTTGTAAGATGCCTTTTAAAATTTGAAGAGGTTTTTTTGGCATAATAAATTCTGAAACTTCATTAGCTGTGTATTCTGATGTCTCAAACTTAACAAGCTTATGAGCGTCAGTAGCAACAAACTTTAGAGATTCACTGTTAAATTGAAAGAAAACTCCACTCATAACAGGTCTAAGATCATCTGTTCCAGAAGCAAAAATTGTTGAATTTATAGCATTTCCTAGATCAGATCCATTTATTACAGTTTCATGTGCATCTAGAATCTCAACTTGCTTTGGAAATTCATCTCCATTAAGATATGCTAGAGAATATTTACCATTACTAGCAGTAATTTCAATAGTATTATTATCAGTTTTAATAAAGGTCAAAGGTTGCTCAGAAAACGTTTTAAGTATATCTGTAAGCAGCTTAGCTGATATTGCAATTTTATCAGTTGAAGTTGACTCAATCTCGATTTGAGAGGTCATTGTTGATTCGAGATCAGAGGAGCTTAAAACGAGTGTATTGTTATTTATTTCAAATAAAAAGTTATCAAGAATTGGAAGAGTATTCGATGAATTGATAATACCACCTAAAACTTGAATTTCTTTATAAAGTAATGATGAAGAAACAATGAATTTCATGTGTTTTTTTTCAAATATATTTAATTGAAACTATATTTCTTACTATAACTAGTAAAAGTTATCTACTAGATACAAACACTAAAAATATACACTTACTGCATCTCTATAGTTTAGACCAAAGAGAGAACTGGCGCTTCCAACTGTATGAGGATTACTTTTGTAAATACTTAATTGTAAATAGCCAAGACTATTAAATAAAGCAATTTTTTTTCCATCTTCTTCTCTATCTTTTTTATTAAGATTAAAATCAATTGCATCTGAGTAGCTTTTATGAATTTTAGAGAACTTAACATTCCTAGCATTTATTGTAAACTCTCTAGTTTTAGATACTTGTTTAAACAACTTTTTGGTAATATTAGTAACAACATTACCATAATTATCAATATAGATTACACTACCAATTATTTGACTTTCTTCTGTATTAACAACAGGTCTTAAATTTGTAATTTCTTTAATACTCTTAATTTCTGTCCCGACTACATTTAGTGGTCCTGACCTGTGAATATGAGCAGCTACTTTTACAAATAAATCATCTGCTGAAATTTCATAATTATAATTGCTATGCAAATTAACTTCAACAATTTGATCTGGCTTTTTATCTCTAAATATTAGTGAAAAAACACCATTATCAGCACCTATAAAATAGCACCCATCATACTTTATTGCTATGTGTTTATTTTCGGGTGTTAACTCTGAATCAACGCTTAGTATGTGTATAGTTCCTCTTGGAAAATTATTAAATGCTCCTTCAAGAATATAACCAGCCTCTGTTAAGTTAAAAGGGCTTATGTTATGTGATATATCAATTATATTTATTTCATCTATATCACTTATTAACTTTGCTTTTAAAGAACTAACAAAATAGTCTTTATTTCCATAATCAGTTGTTAATGTTATGATAGACATTAGATAAATAAATTTTATAAAATTTATGTAAATTTGAATCAAATAATCTATTATAACAAATTTTTAAATATAATCTATTGAGTGATCTTCAATTTGAATTAACGGATGTTGACCCACAATACTTTTTTTCAAGAGATAATTTAAATTCTTTAAAATCAAGCTTTCCAAAATTAAAACTTGTCCAACGAGGACAAACAATTAAAGCACTTGGAGAAAAAAATGAATTAAAGATATTTGATAAGAAATTTAGAAGTTTATTGAATTATTATTCAGAGTATAATTCAATAGATCCAAATGTCATAAATGATATAGTTATCAAAGATGTAAAGTTTAACGGTGATAAACCTTCACTTATTCTTCATGGTATTTCAGGCAAACCTATTCTTGCTAAAACTGTAAATCAAAAGAAACTTCATAACTCTATCGAATCTAATGATTTGGTTTTTGCTATTGGACCCGCAGGTACAGGTAAAACATACACTGGAGTAGCTATGGCAGTAAAAGCTCTTAAAGAAAAAGAAATAAAAAAAATCATTTTAACTAGACCAGCTGTTGAAGCTGGAGAAAATTTAGGGTATCTACCAGGTGATCTAAAAGAAAAATTAGATCCTTATATGCAGCCCCTGTATGATGCCTTAACTGACATGATTCCTTATAGTAAACTAGAAAAGTTCCTAGAAGACCGAACTATTGAAATTGCCCCTTTAGCATTCATGAGAGGAAGAACTCTTGATAATGCATTTGTTATTCTTGATGAAGCTCAGAATACAACTCCAGCTCAAATGAAAATGTTTTTAACAAGAATGGGGATGAGCGCGAAATTTATGGTAACTGGAGATCCTGGTCAAGTTGATCTTCCAAGAAAAGAAAACTCTGGACTTAAAGAAGCTATAAGAATACTTTCTAACAAAAGAGGAATTCAAATAATTTACCTGGATGATAAAGATGTTATTAGACATCCTATTGTAAAAAAAGTTATAGAAGCATATAATAAAGTTGAAAAAGATAATTAGTGAACAGTATATATAAAACAGATTTTAATTTTCCAGGTCAAACATCTAAATATGAAGGTAAAGTTAGAGATGTATATACAATTGAAGAAGATATACTAGTTGTAATAGCATCAGATAGAATTTCTGCTTTTGATATAGTAATGCCAAGACCTATTCCTCATAAAGGTCAAGTTCTAAATCAAATATCTCTTGAGATGTTAAATTCTACCAAAGATATTATAGATAATTGGTTGATTTCTAGTCCAGATCCTAATGTGTCAATCGGACGCAAACTAAATCCAATCAAAATTGAAATGGTTATTAGAGGTTATTTAAGTGGTCACTCTGATAGATTATATCAATCAGGTAAAAGAAGTATATGTGGTGTTAAATTAGAAGATGGCTTAGTGTCTAATCAAAAATTTGATAATCCTATTATTACTCCTAGTACAAAGGCAGACCAAGGTCATGATGAAGATATTTCAAAGTCTGATATCATTAAAAATGGAATCCTGACAGTTGATCAATATGAAGAAGTTGAGGAAATAACTCATAGATTATTTTTAAGAGGAACAGAAATAGCAAAAGAAAGAGGATTATTATTAGTAGATACTAAATATGAATTTGGATATGATAATAACAATAAACTTTATTTAATAGACGAAATCCATACACCTGACTCATCTAGATTCTTTTACAAAGACAGTTACAATAAATCTATTGACAATGGAGTCGCTCCTAAGCAATTATCAAAAGAGTTTTTTAGACAATGGTTAATTGAGAATAATTTTCAAGGAAAAGAAAATCAAAGTCTCCCTAAAATAACAGATGAAATTGTTAAAGATGTCTCTAATAGATACATAGAACTTTACAATAAAATTTTAGGATTAAAATTTGATAAATCAAATAACACAAATTCTATAAATCAAATTGAGGAAAATATAATTAAAGGACTAAATACACTCTAATTATTTTCTTATTCTAAATCCTCTAAAAGTATTCCTAGGTAAGATTCAATTCCTCTTATATAGTTCGATATTTTTATATTTTCATTAGGACTGTGTTGGTTATTGTCTTTATTAACTGTAGGAACAGATACAGCTGGTATATCCAGTATTTTTACAAAAGGGGATATAGGAACTGATCCACCACTAGTTCTTATCTTAACTGGTTCAACATGAAATGTTTTTCTAAGAGAATTTATAAGCCATTTTCCGATAAAAGAGTCAATCTCTGTTCTGTAAGCATCGTAAGATGTTGAAGAATTCATAGTAATAATTTTATCATTTTTTAATCTTTCATCTTTAGAAGGCTTTCTATCTAAAACTAAATACCCTAAATTTTCAATATGATTTTTAATTAAATTAATAAGAGTATTTGCATTTGATTCTAGTACAAGCCTAACATCAATTTCTGCAACACATTCAGATGGAACAATTGTTCTTACTTCATCACCAACCCATCCTGACTGTATTCCTCGAACATTAAGCGAGGGATATTGAATAGATTCTTGATAACTACCAGCAACATCATCGGGAGTTTTAAATTGCATCTTATCTTTCATTTCAAACTCATTATCAGGAACTTCTTTTAAAATCTTTAAAGTTTTATCATTAATATCTATTCCATCATAAAAACCATCAATTATTACTCTTCCATTTTTATCTTTCATTGAATTTAGAATTTCAGACATTCTAAATACAGGATTAGGAGCATAATTTCCAAAGTGACCACTATGTTGTGGAACTATAGGACCATAGGATGTTAAGGTTATCTGTGAAATACCTCTTGCGCCAAACTCTAATGTTGGAAGATTAGATGGATGTTCTGGACCATCATAAATTAATAGTGCATCGCTACTAAGTTTTTCTGAATATTTATTAACCGCATTGGTTATATTAGGTGAACCTAATTCTTCTTCAAAATCCATTATTACTTTAAGATTATACTTTAATTCTAAATTATTTGTTTTCATTATCTCGAGAGCATTTAAAAGCATCAATACTGGACCTTTTCCATCAGATGCTGATCTTGCAAAAACTCTTATGTCTGAATCATTTATATTTTTTATTGTAATATTTTCTAAAGCATTCCAATCAATTGATTTATATTCTCCATTTTCATAAATTTTTAATTCTGCTTTATAGGGATTCTCTTGATCCCACTTAGAATTATCCACAGGTTGGCCATCAAATTGAAGATAAATAAGAATAGTCTTTGCTTTTTTTGATATTATTTTACTTGCAAGCAATAACGGAAGCTCTGGTGTTTCTAATCTTTCTATGTCAAATCCATATTTTTGAAAATTATCAATACCCCATTGAATTAATGGTTCAAGTTCAGTCTTATAATTTGCATCATTTTTTAATGATAAAAATTCCCTAAAGTTGTTAATACTTTTAATTCCAACCTCAAGAGCTTGCTCTTCATAAAGTCTTTGTGAGTAGGTGTTTAAACTAAATATTAAACTTAAAATTGATACAATTATTAATTTTTTCATTTGATAGATTTAAATAATTCGTTGATAATTTTATTGATATCTTGATGATAATTTACTTTAATTGAGTTATTGTATTTCTTTAACCATGTAATCTGTCTCTTGGCATAATTTCTAGTATTCTGTTTTATCTTATTAATAGCATCAGTATAAGATATCTTATCATCAAAATACTTAAAAAATTCTTTATAACCAACTGTGTTTAATGTGTTTAAGTGTTTAAAATCTTTTAATCCTAAAACCTCGTTTTCTAGACCTTTCTCAATCATATTATCAACTCTGTCATTAATTCTATTATAAAGCTTGTTCCTTTCACATTCCATGACTATAACCTGACTTTGAAAGATTCTTTCTTTTTTCTTTTTAGTTCTAAATAAAGAAAAAGGCTTTCCTGTAAACTCAATTATCTCCAATGCTCTTATAATTCTATTAGAATTATTTAAATCAACTTCGTTGTAATATTTAATATCTAGTTTTTTAAGTTTATTCTGAATTACTTCCAAACCACTAGAATTATATTCATCTATAAGTCTTTCTCTAATATTTGGGGGAATATCAGGAAAATCATCAATACCAAACATAATAGAGTCAGCATATAATCCTGATCCTCCAACTAAAATTAATATATCATTCTCTTCAAATAATTTATTTACTAATTGAATAGCTTCTTTTTCATACAAACCTACATTATAAACATCATGAATACTTTTATTGTGGATTAAATGATGTCTTATTTGATTAAGCTGAGAATATGAGGGTGGGGAAGTACCAATTTTAAGCTCTTTGTAAAACTGTCTAGAATCACAAGAGACTATATCTGTATTAAATTTTTTGGCTATTTCTATACTTAAATCAGTTTTACCAACACCTGTCGGGCCAGCAATATAAATTAAGTTTTTATTTTTCCTCATCTAGGTGTGAACCACATTCGTGACAATAGATTGCAGAATCTTTGTGGTTAGCATTCATACATTCAGCACATACTCTAGTATTAACATCAACATTCTTTTTTCTTTGAGCCATTTCTGCAGATATTATACCTGTAGGTACAGCTATGATACCATATCCAAGAATCATAAGTACAGATGCAAGAAACTTACCCATTCCTGTTAATGGAACGATATCTCCATATCCAACTGTAGAAATTGTACTAATACACCAATAAATACTTTCAGGAATATTACTAAAACCTGCTTCAGGTCCCTCTATTAAATACATAAGGGTACCAAAGAGAATACACATTATCAATACAAAAAGAAGAAATATTATAATCTTTGCTCTACTAACAAGTAGTGATCTTACTAGGAAAGTAGATTCGCCAATATATCTTGAAATATGAAGAACACGAAATATTCTTAAAATTCTAAGTGCTCTAATAGCCATCAAAGTTTCAATGTGGGCGCCGAAAAATATAAGTGATACATATTTTGGAATAGTTGCCAAAAAATCAATTATTCCATAAAAACTAAATATATAGTTCTTAGGGTGATGTATAGATATAACTCTTAATATATATTCAATTGTAAATAATATAGTAATGATCCATTCAGCAATATTGAAAATATTAGAATATCTATCATTAATCCATCCCACAGTTTCAAGTGCAACAAGAATTACACTAATAATTATCAATACAATTAAAGATATGTCGAAGATCTTTCCTGCTGGAGTTTCAGCTTCATAAATTATATCATGTATTTTCTGACGAGTCTTATTCAATATTTGAAAATTTATAAATTTCACTCAAAGTTAGTAGTTTTTTATATTTCTTTTGAGAAATTATTCGATAGACATAATTTTTAACTTTATCTGAATCTTCAACTTTCACAACTCTAGAGTTTAATTTTTCCAAACTATTTATGTTGTTAAATAGATCAAAATAACCATAACCAACAATTTTTTCATTTTTAAAAAAAATAAAACTTTTATCATTTTTGTTTTTACCATTAAATGTGATAATGAAATCTTTTAATTCATTGATTATACTTGGCTTATCAATTTTATAAAATATTTTAGGATCTATATTATTATTTATTTTAGGATTTAACGTAATAATCTCATTTAATGTTTTAATAATACTTATACAATAATCCCCTGTATTGTAAACTTTAATTGATTTAAAGTTATTTTGAACATACTTGGGAATAAATTTTTTACTAGTAAAAAGCTTAATAACCTTGTTTTTTATATCCTTGCTAAAGTCTATATATATCAATTTTTTATTTTTATTGTATATGTAAAAAACACCAGTTTCATTTTTAAGATCTCTAATAGTATCCTTAAAAATTGAATTCATGCTTTCACCAGCCAGTTCAACAATACTTTTCTTGATTATTTCCTGTTTAACATCTTTCTCCATTAAAATTTTAAACAATTCTACTGTAGCTAAAGCATCTCCACTAGCTCTGTGTCTATCTTTCAATGGAATTCCAAGACTTCTTGAAAGTCTTCCTAGTTTATAAGATTCTTGTTCTGGAAGTAATTCTTGAGATAATATAACTGTACACAAAGATTTCATTGAAAACTCATATCCAAGTCTTTTAAATTCCAATTGAAGAATTCTATAATCAAATTGAGCATTGTGAGCAACTAATATGGAATCTGATGTAATCTCTATGACTCTTTTAGCTATTTCATGGAATTTAGGTGCTGTTTTAACCATTTTTGATGTAATACCTGTAAGTTTCTCTACATATGGATGTATCTCTCTCTGAGGGTTGACTAAACTTATAAATTGGTCTGTAATAGTAGTTCCATTAAATTTGTATGCAGCAACTTCAATTATTGATTCTTCATTAAATTTTCCGCCAGTAGTTTCTAGGTCAACTATAGTATACATTAATAATTTCTTTTTCCAAAAATTTTACTTCCAACTCTTATCATATTAGATCCATTATTAATAGCTATTAAATAATCATCACTCATTCCAATTGAAAGAATTTTAAAGGATGAATTAATACTCTTCATCTTTAAAAATAGATTTTTCATTTCTTTAAACTCCTCAGCTATTAAAATTTGATCTTTTGTAAAAGTAGCCATAGCCATCAACCCAACTATGTTTAAATTTTTAAATTCCTTAAGTTCTCTATAAAATGAATCAAGCTCTTTTGGGTTAAGGCCATATTTAGTCTCATCCTTGGATATCTTAATCTGTATTAAACAATTTATTGATCTATTATCCTTTCTTGCATTCTTATCAATCTCTTTTGCTAATGACAACCTATCTAGTGAATGAATTAAAGAAATGAACTTAGAAATATGTTTTACTTTATTTTTTTGAAGATGACCTATCATGTGCCACTCTATATCTTTTGGTAAATTATTGTATTTCTCGACTATCTCTTGAACTCTATTTTCACCAAACTTTTTATGACCTTGATCATAAGCTTCAATAATTTGTTCAAGGCTTCTCGTCTTAGATACAACTACTAACTCTGCTTTATCTTTTACCTCATCATTAATTATTGAAATTTGATTTTTTACACTCATAATTGACTCATTATCTCTTCTGCAATTTCAAGAGCCATAAGACCATCATTTAAACTTACTTTAGATTCTACTTTATTTTTAATTGAATCAAAAAAGTCATTTAATTCTGCTTCTATAGAGTTGATTTCGTTTATATCGGGATTTTCAAAGAAAATAACTTTTTCTTCACCTAAATTATTTTTAATTACTAATGAGTTGTCGTTATCATTATCGTCTTTATCTCTTATTTTAACAACTTGAAAATCTTTTTCTAAAAAATTAATAGATATGTATGCATTATCTTGAAAAATCCTTGTTTTTCTCATTTTTTTAAGTGAAATCCTACTTGAAGTTAAATTAGCAATACACCCATTGTCAAATTCTATTCTTGCATTTGCAATATCAGGAGTTGAACTTATTATAGAAACACCTGAGGCATCTATTTTTTTTACTTTTGATTGATTAATATTTAAGATGATATCTATATCATGTATCATTAAGTCCATAATAACTGAAACATCAGTGCCTCTTGGATTAAAGTCTGACAATCTGTGTGATTCTATAAATTTGGGATTATTTATAAATTCTCTACAAGAAATGAATGCTTGATTATATCTTTCAACAAATCCTACTTGTCCAATTATATTATTTTCATTTGCTAATTTGTTGATAATTCTTGCTTCTTCAGAATTAGTAGTTAAAGGTTTTTCAACAAAAATGTGTTTACCATTTTTAATGCATTTTTTTGCAATTTCAAAATGAGTTGTAGTAGGAGAAACAATTACTGCTGCATCTATTGAATTTATTAGTGAGTCTATATCTTTAAAAAAAATGTAACCTTTTTCAGCAGCTAACTTCTCTGCATTTGATACATCAGTATCATGGAAACCAATAAGGTTAAAATTTGAATTACTAAGTATGTTAAGATGTATCTTACCTAGATGACCAGCTCCAATTACACCAACCTTTATCATTTGATAAAAATACAATCTTCTTTTGGAATTATCGAGTATTAATTTAATTTTAGTGTAAGTGGAAGATAACTTTAAGTTTCAAGGTCGGAGAAGAATTCTTGCTGAAGAGCTCCAAAAAAAAGGTATAGATAATCCTTTGGTTTTAGATTCTATTAAAAACATTCCTAGACATTTATTTATTGACCCAGGCCTTTCAGAACAAGCATATTTAGACAAAGCTTTACCGATAGAAAATGATCAAACTATTTCACAACCTTTTACAGTAGCATATCAAACTCAACTATTAGACCTAAAGCCTGGTGAAAAAATTCTTGAAATTGGAACTGGCTCTGGTTATCAAACTGCAGTTTTGTATTATTTAAAGCTTAATATTTTTACAATTGAAAGAAATCATAATCTGTTTAGAATAACATCTAAGCTTTTTAGTAAGCTAAATATTAAACCAAAGAAATTTGTTTATGGTGATGGTTATAATGGTTTAATTGATAATTCTCCTTTTGACGGAATAATTGTAACAGCAGGTTCCCCAACAATTCCAAATAAATTAGTATCGCAATTAAAAATAGGAGGTAAGATGATCATACCCATTGGCAAGGAAACTCAAATTATGACAAGAATTACAAGGGTTAGTGAAAGTGAATTTAGGAAAGAAACTTTTGGTGATTTTAAATTTGTACCAATGCTAAAAAATAAAGATTAAGTATTAAAATCTTTCTTTATTCTCTTTAATGTTATTTTGCTTTCCCTGTCTTTTATTACATTTCGTTTGTCAAATT